>JARKQO010000013.1 GCA_029974855.1 Eubacteriales bacterium | reverse complement strand
CCCACCTGTTTTCCAGGACGGACCGGCAGGGGCTGGAGGAGGAGGTCCGGGCTTTGCAAAGCCTGGGGGTCCAGGCGGAGCTTGTGGAGGAGCCGCCTTTGCCCGTGCCCGTCGCGGGGGCCGTGCGTTTTCCCCACCAGGCCCAGTTCCACCCCCTGCGCTTTCTGGAGGGGATCAGCAAAAACCTGAAGGTGTATGAGAACACCTTTGTGAGAGGGCTGGAGGGAACCACGGCCCACACAGACCGGGGGCGCATCCGCGCCAAGCGGATCATCGTGGCCACCCACTTCCCCTTTCTCAATACCCATGGGGGATACTTTCTGAAGATGTACCAGCACCGCTCCTATGTGATCGCCCTGGAGAACGCGCCGGACTTAAACGGGCTGTATTTGGAGGAGACAGAGGACGGGCTTTACCTCCGCAATGCCGGGGGCATGCTGCTGCTGGGCGGCGGGGATCACCGCACCGGAAAAACGGGAGGCAATTGGCGGGTTTTGAGGGAGCTGGCGGAGGAGGCCTACCCCCAGGCCCGGGAGCAATATGCCTGGGCCACCCAGGATTGCATGACCTTGGACGGCCTCCCCTACATCGGGCCCTACTCCCCCAAAACCCCCGGGCTTTACGTGGCCACGGGGTTCAACAAATGGGGCATGACCGGCAGCATGATCGCGGCCATGCTGCTCTGTGAGATGATCAACGGCAAGCGCAGCGATTTCGCGGCGGTGTTTGACCCGGCCAGGAGCATGGCTTTGGGGCAGCTGATGTCCAACATCGGGGCCAGCGTGGCGGGGATGGCGTATCCCACCATGAAGCGCTGCCCCCACCTGGGCTGCGGCCTGCGGTGGAACCCCGTGGAGCGCACCTGGGATTGCCCCTGCCACGGCTCCCGCTTTGGCCGGCAGGGAGAGCTCATCGACAACCCCGCCACGGGAGGGATTTTCGGGAACAAGGGGCTCACCCCCAAGGGTTGAACAAACCCCGCCCATGGAGTATCATAAGAGGCGCAGGTTTCCCATTCAGTGCGTCAGGAAAGCGGGGGAGGGTTCATGCAATACCGCGTCAATCCCAAGAACGGCGACAGGCTTTCGGCTTTGGGCTATGGCTGCATGCGCCTGGGCTGGAACGAGAGGGAGGCGGAGAAGCTGCTGGTATCCGCCATTGCCCAGGGAATCAACTACCTGGATACCGCCTATTTTTACGCCGGCAACGAGGCCATGCTGGGCCGCATCCTCCAGCGCACGGGGCTTCGAGACAAGGTGAAGCTGGCCACCAAGATGCCCCAGTATTTTGTGAAAAAGCCCGGGGACTTTGACCGGTTTTTCGGCACGGAATTGGCGCGCCTCCAGACCGGCTTTGTGGACTACTACCTGATGCACACCTTAAACAGCCTGGAGCGGTGGGAGCGGCTGGTGGACCTGGGGGCTGCGGAATGGATCGCCGAAAAGAAGGCCGCCGGCCAGATCAAAAACATCGGCTTCTCCTACCACGGGGGCAAGGAGGACTTCCGGCGGATTGTGGACGCCTATCCCTGGGAGTTTTGCATGATCCAGTATAACTACCTGGACGAGCACAACCAGGCCGGGAAGGAGGGCCTGCTCTACGCGGCGGAAAAGGGCCTGCCGGTGATGGTGATGGAGCCCTTGCAAGGGGGCCGGCTGGCCACCCGCCTGCCCCAGGAGGCCCAGGCCCTGTTCAGCCGGGCCCAGCCCCGGCGCAGCCCCGCCGAATGGGCCCTGCGCTGGGTGTGGAACCATCCCCAGGTGATGGTTGCCCTGTCGGGCATGAACAGCGCCCAGATGCTGGAGGAAAACCTCCGGGTGGCGGAGGACGCCCGGCCGGACAGCCTTTCCCGGGAGGAGCTGGCCTTGATAGAGCGGGCCCGGGACATCATCCGGGAAAAGACCCGGGTGCCCTGTACGGGCTGCGGCTATTGCATGCCCTGCCCCTTTGGGGTGGAGATTCCCCTGTGCTTCAGCTGCTACAACGAAACCGCCGTGAACACCAAATTCAGGGCCCAGATGAAGTATGTGACCTATGTGGGAGCCCAGGGGGCCTCCATGTGCAAGCGATGCGGCAAGTGCGAGGAGCACTGCCCCCAGAGCATCCCCATCCGGGAGAAGCTGGCGGAGACGGCGGCGGTGCTGGAGAGCTTTCCCTACAAGCCCGCCCGGGCTGTGGTGGGCTGGTGGCTGGGCCTGGGCAGAAAAAAGCGGACCCCCAAGGAGGAGGTCCGGGAGGAGCAGGCCCCCTGACAGGGGGTCCCAGACGCTAGGGGATCACCGCCAGGCGGGTGTCGTCCGTCTGGTCGCCGGTGACGATGAATTGGAGATGGGCCGCCAAATCGCCGCCGTTTTGCATCAGCAGCTTGTAGGCCTCCAGCTCCTTCACCGCGGCCCCGTCCACATCCTGGCCGCAGTAGTACTGAAAATTCAATTCCCGGGCCAAAGCCAGCATTTCGGCCCGCTGGGCCTGGGTAAACTTGTCCGGATTCAGGAGGCTGTCCAGGTCCCCCAGGGCGGCGTCCAGTTGGGCCCGGGCATAGGGATCGTATTCCAATAACAGCGGATCATCGGAGCCCTTTTGACGGGCCCACCGGGCCAGGTCCAGGCGCTGGGTATGGTACTCCAGGGCCCCCTTTTCGTACCGCAACACCCCGTATTGGTGGGGATACAAAGATAGGGCCTGGGAGGTGACTTCCGAAAGCCCCTCATAGGTGACGATGTCCTGCACATGGGTATGGC
>JARKQO010000012.1 GCA_029974855.1 Eubacteriales bacterium | reverse complement strand
TGCTGGATACCATCACCGCCTGTTGCACCACGTTGGGTTCCAACAATGCTTACATGCCTGGCCCGATGGTGGTTTGCCTGACGCCGGACCATGCCATGATGCTGAAGAAGGACGGCTATACCAAGGAGATGATCCAGCAGCACATCCACACCTACACCTATCACCAGACGCCCATGGTCAACGGGCGCGGCCTGGTGCCGGTGCGCCCCAAGGAATGGGTCAACCGTCACCCGCTGCCGGTTACGCGCACCCCCAAGGACGTTGAAGTTGTGACCATCGGCGGCCGCGGCGGGCATTCCGGGGTCATCCTGCCCTGGGCTTTGCATAGCGAGGGCTGCGTGGAACAGGTTGCTCTGCCCAGTGGCAAAGCCGCCGCCAGCATCGAAGACTTCCGGCGATAGACCGGGTCTGCCGGACAGATTTGAGGCCGGCGTACGGAGCATTTCGATTAAAAAGGGGATGAAATGGATGGGATATTGTGATGCGATGAACCGCGTGGGCAGCTACGACGATGTGTACGACGTGATCGTCTGCGGCGGCGGGACATCCGGCGTGGCGGCGGCCATCGCCGCGGCCCGCATGGGTTCCAGGACGCTGCTGATTGAGCGCACGGGCTGCTTGGGCGGCCAGATGAGCGTTTCCGGGCCTCCGGGCTTTGCGTACGCGCGCCTGTTTAACCCCCAGGGGAAGCGGGATGTGGGCGGTATCGTGGAGGAGACCTACCAGCGTCTTTATCAAGCCGGCCATGCGCTGCCTCACCTGCGCTACCCGGTACGGGAAAAGGCGGGCTACGGCTTCTCGTATGTGGATCCGGACTGGTGGACGTACCTGATGTTTGAAATGATGGAGGAGGAAGGCGTCACCCTGCTGCTGGATTCGCTGGTCGTGGGCGTCACCCAGGAGGGAGATGTGGTGACCGGCGTGGTGGTGGAGAACGCCAACGGGCGCAACAGCATCGCCGGCAAGGTGGTGATCGACAGCACCGGCGAGGGCTACGTGGCCATCCGGGCCGGCGCGGAGTACGACAACGTGCCTCGGGACCAGGTGCAGCCGCACTCTCTGGCCTTCACGGTGGACGGTGTGGACTGGGAGCGCCTGCTGCGCTACATCCGCAGCCATCCGGAGCAATTCTCGTTCCGCCAGCTCATCCTGCCGCTGGAGGATGCCAACACCCGCGAAGATATCATGCGGATGTACGAGCGATGCTACAACATCACTGAACTGGGCGAGGTGATGGGCTTCTACGAGCTGCGGGACATCGCCCTGCAAAACGGAGACTGGCACCCGTTCACCGGCGCGGGCTTCTTCCTCACACCCAAGGAGGGCGGGCACATCCAGGCGCACTTCCAGCATTCTTCGCAGGTGGATAATGCGCAGGTGACAGACGCGTGGGATATCTCGCGCTGCAACATCGAGTGCCGCAAGCAGAACATGATCGCCTGGCGGTTTTTCAAGCGGTATGTGCCGGGATTTGAGAACGCCTACATTACAAAGGTGTGCACCGAAATCCGCTTCCGCGAGGGCCCCCGCATCGTGGGCGACTATACCTTAACCCGCGATGATGTGGAGCAGTGCCGGCAGTTTGAGGACACAATAGGCAAATCCTCGTTCAAGGCAGGGGGCTATCACGTGGCTTCAATGGATACGCTCAATCACGTGGCTTCCGGCGGCACGTCCCTGCAGGACACGGACAAGGTGATCGTCAACAAGCCTGATCTGGCGTACCCCAAAGATGGAGGATCCTACGACATTCCGTATCGCTGCCTGGTGCCCAAGCGGATTGAAAACCTGCTGGTGGCCGGAAAGTGTGTATCCACCGACCGCCCCTCCTACTTGCGCTATCTGCACCAGACGATGGTTACGGGTCAGGCGGCCGGCGTGGCGGCGGGTCTGTGCGTGGCGAACAAAAGGACGCCCCGCGAGATGGAGCGCGACGTGAAGGCGATTCAGGAAGCGCTGGTGCGGCAGGGTGCCATTCTATCGATAGAATAGGCGGAGAAGGCGGCAGAGGGAGGCGGTGATATCAGCGCCCTTTGCCTCCTTCCGCCGGAAGGGGGATATATGGGTGTGCCTGTAGGAGCGTTGATCAATGTTTGCGCCGTATTCTGCGGCAGCCTCATCGGCGCGGCGCTGGGGACGAGGATGCTTTCCCGGATCAAGGAAGCGCTGCCGATCCTCTTCGGCGTCATCGCGCTTTGCCTGGGCATCAGCCTGATGATCCAGGTACACAGCCTTTCCGTGGTGGCGCTGGCGCTGATCCTGGGCACCATCATCGGCGAACTGCTGCAGATACAAAAGGGGCTGGACGGCCTCTCCGTGTCGCTGAACAACAGGATTCGGAAAGGCAGGGAGGCGAAGGAGGAAAATGCAAAGACGGTCGCCGATTACATCAGCATGCTGGTGCTGTTCTGCGCCAGCGGCACCGGCATTTTCGGCGTGCTGCACGAGGGCATGACCGGCGACGCCAGCATCCTGATGGTGAAATCGATACTGGATTTTTTCACCGCGATCATCTTCGCTACCGGCGTGGGTTACCTCATGCTGACGATCGCCGCACCGCAATTGGTGATCTATATGGCGCTGTTCTATGGGGCCTCGCTGATCCTGCCGCTGATGTCCGACACGATGCTGCTGGATTTCAAAGCCTGCGGGGGCATCGTGACGATGTGCGTGGCGCTGCGGATGCTCAAGGTGCAGCCGATCCGCGTGGTCAACGTGCTGCCGGCGCTGCTGATCGTGGCGCCGCTTTCCTACCTGTGGACGGCGTGGCTGGGACTGTGATGGGCGCTATGTTTCCATCAGGCGCCGGATGCGCACAATGTTCTTTTCGGTGTCCCGCAGCACGGGCGGCATAAGGTTCCAACTGCCCTCGATATACTGAAAAAACGTGTGCACTACCGTTGGTTCTTCGATCAGGATAGGAGAAAGGGTGTCCTCCGCCGAAGCATTAAATACGACGTGCGTGTTTTCCTTCGTGCGGAAGCTGATGTGGTGCTGGATCGGCAAAAAGTCGTCCCCCACCAGTGCGAGAGACAGCAGCGGGTTGGTGCGCAGGTGGTAGCAGAGCATGGTGAGGGCCGCCCGAAACCGATCGGGGGAAAGGAATAACCGCTTGCCCAGTAAAAAGTTGTAATTCTCAATAAATACGCCGCTTTGAAGGCCGCCGGCAACGGCGTTGAGGCGCAGGATGCACCGCTTGGGACGCGAAAGCGAAATGTGCCGCCGCGATTGGAAGAAGGACAGCGCCCTTTCGTAGCGTGGATCTTCCGCCTGCAGGCCGTTTTCGCCCAACAGTTCGACGAAACCCTCCTCGCTGAACATCGCTTCCAGCGGGAAGGAGCCGTAGGTGTACTCGGCATCGTTACCGCTTTCGTTTTGTAAAACCTTCTGGGAGAGGGCTGCTTGGTCGTGCCGGGTGAATAGGGGCTTGCCGGTGCTGATGTAGCCCCGCAAAATCCGCTCCGCCCGCTCGACGATGTGGGGATCGTAGGAGAAATAGGTCTCCGCCAGCACGCTCTTTTCCTCTCCCACCGCCAGCGCAAAGAACACGGCGTGGTTCCGCACCAGCGAAACGGAGTGCCGGAACACCATTTCCGAGTATCTGGGCAGATAGTGCGCCTCGGTCTGACCGATCAGGTGCAGCGGCATCCACATGAACAGGTTGGCGATCAGCTTTTCCGGCTTGCGCGTCAGGGAATGCAGGATGATCACCCGGCCGTCCCGCTTGAGGATCTTGCGGTAGGAGTCGTACCAGAAGCGATTGATAAAATCGCTGTCGTCCAGCAGCCAATTCAGGCTCTCGTCGCTTTGGAGAATCAGCGTGGGCGGATGCTCAAGCTGCAGAGCGCTTTCCAGCAGGCGGCGGCAGGCGTCCCGGCGACCGGCGGCCTTTTCGTATACGTCGATTGCGGCGTGCGCCACGATGTGGCCGGAAAACACGTGCTGTTGCGCCACCATGTTTTTCTGCACCTGCGTGTCCGTGGCAAGGAATCGGCTGAGATACAGGCGGAGATTTTTCATCTGCGAGAAATCCGCGTCGGGGTACTCCTTGCTCAGCAGCGAACGCAGCACGGCACAGTCGTACTCCTGGTCCAGCGCGATGAACAGATCCACCAACTGCTTGATATAGGGCGATTTTGCGTTTAACAGCCGGTCCCCGCTGAGCCATTTGCTGACCAGCGAGTAGTGCACGTTGATGGCGTCCGCCACGCTGCGGTGGGTCAGGCGAAACAGGTTTAGGATCGCCTGCAGGTTGGAATGCTGTGCCATTCCTAATCACCTCATGTGATAAATTATAAAAGAAACGGTCCCATAAAGCAAGGTGGTTCTTCGGCCGGAAAGCCCGTCCCGTATCCGGGGAGAAAACGACAAGGGAAAGGAATGCGTGATTGACATGAAAATGCTGCTGGATGGAAAGCACGTAGACGCCAGCGATGGCAGGACGATCGACATCATCAACCCGGCGACCACGGAGTTTATTGACACGGTTCCCCTGGCCACGCGGGAGGATATCGACCGCGCGCTTGACTGTTCAAAGGCCGGACTGGAAAAATGGAAGCGCATCCCCCTGATGGAGAAGGAGCGAATCTTCCAGCGGTTCATTGCACTTGTTGAAGATGAGGGCAACAAGCGGGATATCATCACTCTGCATATCCAGGAGAGTGGCTTTAGCGTGCGCAACTGCCTGTTTCAGTACCAGAGCATCGCCCCGCTGTTCCGTGGGTATCTGGAAAGCGCGAAGCGGCTCAACGGCACGGTGTTCGTGCCGGGTACCGAGAAAGGGCACAGCGGCACCACGCAGCAGGACTTCCAGTTTTGTATGTATGAACCGATCGGCACCGTGCTGGCAGTGATTCCGTTCAATGCGCCGATGAATCTGTTTGCGTACAAGGCCGCTTCCGCGCTGGCCGCCGGCAACGCTGTGATTGCAAAGCCGCCTTCTTCCAATCCTCTGGCGGTGCTCAAACTGGTGGAGCTGTTGTGGGAGGCCGGTGTGCCCGGCGATGCGCTGCAGTGCATCACCGGTAGCGGGTCAAGCGTAGGGAAGTGGATGGTGTCGGATCCGCGCGTCAACGCCGTGACGCTTACCGGCAGCACGGAGGTAGGCGTGGAGATTGCCGCAACGCTGGCCAAGCGCCTCTCGCCCTGCGCGCTGGAACTGGGCGGAAACGACCCATATATCGTGCTGGCCGACGCCGACGTGGAGGCCGCGGTGAAAGACGGCGTCGGCTGGCGCATGAACTCTGCCGGCCAGGTATGCATAGCGCCCAAGCGCTTTATCGTGCACAACTCCGTCAAGCAGCGGTTCACGGAGTTGGCGGTGAAGCTGGCCAGCGGCATCGAACTGGCTATCGGGATGGACGCCAAGGCCGAGGTGGCGCGGATGTTGGGCAGCGACTTCAGTGCGCTGAAGCCCGGTACATTGAGGATGAACTGTCTGATCACCGAAAAGGCCGCTATTGAGGTGGAGCAGCAGTTTCAAAAGACCATTGCCCAGGGTGCGAAGCTGCTGACCGGCGGTCATCGGCACGGTGCGTTCATCGAGCCCACGGTGCTGGGCGAAGTCACCCGGGACATGGACGTGGCCCGCGACATGGAGATCTTTGGGCCAGTGGTGCCAATCATCGGTTTTGACACCGTGGAGGAGGCTATCCAGATCGCCAACAATAGCTGCTACGGGCTATCGGGCTGCGTGATGACGCGGGATTGGCAGTTGGGCATGCACATCGCGCAACAGGTGGAAACGGGCAACTTTGTGGTCAACGGCACGGGGACCTACCGCAACATTATGCACCCGTTCGGCGGCCTCAAGATGAGCGGCGTTGGCCGCGAGGGACTGTTTACGCTGGGCGAGCTGGTGGAATGCAAGACGATTATTCTGAAAGATTTTCTGATGTAATACTGAATCACCAACGGTATAATTCACTCCAAAAGTGAAGTCCTTGAGAACCGCATAGCCCTGACCGATGAGAAAGTTGAGCAAACCTGCCCGCTAAGCGGGGGGAGGCAGGGGCTTAAGCGCAAGCCATCACCTTTCAGGTACAGGTTTTTCAAGCCGAAGCGAAAGAAAGAAAGGGGATGGCCATGGCCCAAAGGTCAACGCGGACAGAATGGGTGTGGATTTCCAGCATGATCATTTTTGGGAAACAACAATCCCCGCAAGGGTTGAGGTCAAAGGGGCGAAGGTTATGTTCGCGTCATATACGGGTTCGTTTTGTACAAAATAAGCGCTTTTTCGTAATTTAAGCGCTGGATTCATGCAAAATATGTTTCTGGCTATTGATGCGTCTGCCTTTAAAAAGGTGATTTTCGATGCTTTCCCAGTGCTTCGGCGTCAAAGGGGTGTGCATAGGGTATTGCATTAAACATCGTTCCGTGTGCATAACTATTTTGGCAACTATCAGGGAGCCGGGGTAAGGGGGATGTAAGCAAGGCAGACTTAGGGGCAACGGAGGGAAGCGTAGGCCCTGTGCCGCCGCCCAGGAATCCTTGACAAGCAAAATTGCGCTTACTATAATGAGGCCGACAGGGGCCTAACCTCTGGGACCCTGCCAAAGCATGATCGGAGCGCAAAATGTCAATCATCCGCTGGATTCACAGCCGAATCACCGACCGCATCGCAAACAGGCTGACCGCGATGTTTGTCTTGCTCTGCACCCTGCTGGTGGCGGGGCTGTCCACGCTGTATTATTATAACATCACCACAGAAAAGCACCGGGACTATACCGAATACAACCTGAGCATCCTGCGCCAGGGCAATATCAATCTGAAAGGGACCGTGGATGAGCTGGACCGGCAGGTGAAGGCGCTGTACGCAAGCAACTGGGTCTGGGAGCAGGTCGCCCCGGCGCGGCAGGCCGGCGGCGGCAGCTATCTGGCCGAGCAGCAAATTCTCAGCAGCATGCTGAACCTGTATACGGTTCTGGGGGATATCAACAGGGTGGCGCTTTATATCCCGCGATGGGGACGGCTGTATGTGATGGATGGAAAGACCCTGGAAAGCGGCGGCGGCAGCGTGACCGGGAACGATTTTGTGACCCCGGGCGTGTCTCCGGCGGATGTGCCCTGGTACGCCCAGGCCCTGGAGGAGCCCGCCAGCCTGGTAATTACGGCGGGCGGCGCGCCCTATCCCTTTCCCAGGCTGGGCAATGGGCAGCAGAGCTACCGTTTTGCGCGGATGCTGCTGGACCCCTTTACCGGGGAGCCGATCATGGCCCTCTGCCTGGAAATGAACAAGGACAAGATGGCCGCCCTTTTATCCAAGATGCTGCTGCCGGGCGAGGATATCTATCTGCTGGACGGCAGTCAGGAGCCGGTGTATGCCCGGGATCCCCAGCGGCTCCCCCTCCCGGCGGAGCAAAACCCGGGCCAGGGCATCCGGGGGCGCGATGAGGGCTCCTACCGCGTAGCTGGACCGGAGCCGCTGACCGTCATCTACTCCAAAACAGGCATCCGGGATTGGTATACCTACAAGAGCATTTCCGACAAGGTGTTGAACAGCCGTTTGCATTCGGGCCTGCTGGTCTATCTGCTGTTTTCGGCGGCGATGATCCTGATGGGCGTCATCGCTGTGGTTTTCACCTCCATTCAGTTTACCACGCCCATCAAGCAGCTGATTGGCGAGATGAAGCGTTACGACGGCAGCGAGCCGCCCGGCAGAGGAATCGCCCGCAAGGACGAGCTGGGACAGCTGCAGGAAAAGTTTTACGACATGGGCGTGCGCCTCCATCTGCTCATCAGCACGGAGTATTTGTTGAAAATACGCGAGCGGGACGCAAGGATCAACGCGATCCAGGCCCGCATGAACCCCCATTTTCTCAACAACGCGCTGCAAACCATCAGCGCTCTGGCCGTCAAGCGGGGCAACACCGATATCGAGCATGTGACCCAATGCCTGAAAGCCATTCTCCAATACAATCTCAACCGTACCGGCGGGCTGACCACCCTGCGCAATGAGCTGAAAAACATACGCAGCTACCTGGAGATTCAGCGGTACCGGTACCCGGACAGCCTGCTGACCACCTATGATATCTCCCCGGACGCCCTGGCAACGGCCATACCGGCCTTTGTGCTGCAACCGGTGTTGGAAAACTGCTTCAAGCACGGAAAGGACGAGGCCACCCCGCTGCTGCACATCCATGTTTCCGCCCATGTGGAAGAGAGCACGGTCATGATTGAGATCACGGATAACGGCAAGGGGTTTGATCCCCGGCAGATGGCTGAAATCACACAGCGGTTTCAGCGGGAATACGCCTACACGGAAATGGAGGAACGGGGAAACGGGCTGATTATGGTCAACTCCCTGATCAGGCTGAGCATGGGGCCGGAGTATGGCGTGACGCTGGCCAATGGGGAGCCCCATGGCGCAAGGGTCCTTCTGTGCCTGCCCCGGGGGGAACAAGAGAATGTATAAAGCGATCATCGTGGACGACGAGGCCAGCAGCCGCGTACTGGTGGAATCCCTTGGACGCTGGAGCGATCATGGAATCGAAATCATCGGCTATGCCGGCGACGGGAAGCAGGCCGCCGGGCTGCTGCGTCATATGAAGCCCGATTTGCTGGTGCTGGACATGAACATGCCCCACATGTCGGGGGCGGAGCTGCTCCAGGCCATCGGAAGCTTGCCCGCCAGGCCCAAGGTAATCGTGATCAGCGGGTACGAGGACTTTTCCTACGCGCGGATTTCCTTGGGATACGGGGCCATCGCCTATCTGCTCAAGCCCCTGGACCGGGACGAGCTCAACGGGGCCTTGGAGCGCTTTGTGGCCTTGATGGAGCGGGAGAAAACATTGAAAAAAGGGGAAGCGGGTGAGATGGAGCAGTTCAATGCCCAGCTCACCCACTGCCTGCTGCGGCCTGAAAGGCGTGACATGCTGACGCAGCTTTGCGCGGAAGCCCGCATATCCGCCTGGGAGATGATGACCCTTGCCATCCCCGGGGAGAACGGGGCCGATACCCCGGATTTGGGAACCCCGGGCCGGGTGCGGGTGTTGCATATCCAGCCGGGATACGCCGTCTATGGAATCTTGGCGCAGCCGGGCCGGGCGGGGGACTCCGCGCTGGAGTGGTGCAAAAGCAGGCTGGAAGCCCGCTATCCGGGCCGCATTCTGTGGGGCGGGCGGGAGAGCGGCCTGGTTTGCGAGGAGCTCCAGCAGGGCTTTCAGCGCTCCATGAACCGCCTGAACGCCCATAACCTGCTCGCCAAGGACGAAGGCCGGCGCATCCAGGGGGAGGGCTTGGGCTTAAAGGAGGCCATCCAGCTGGGCCGGTTTGAGAGCATCACGGAAACGGTGACGGGATACATCAGCCAATGCGCCCAAAGCGGCAGGCTGACCATCGGGGAGGCGCTGCGCTTTTTGGACCGGGTGATGAGCACGGTGGAGGCGTTTTGCTGGAACAACGGCATCCAGCAGGAGCCGCCCGATGTGACGGGGCTGCTGGAGGACGTGGCCTACACCTTTTCACCAAAGCCGGTCTTTGCCGCCATGGGGCGCATCGCCGAGGTGTACCGGGATTTTTTGCAGGCGGCGGAGAAGGGCCTCACAAAGGATACCCTGGCGCTGATCAAGGAATACGTGGATGAGAATCTCAAGCAAGGGCTGACGCTCCAAGGAATCGCGGACAGGTTTTACCTCAGCAAGGAATACATCTCCCGGGCATTCAAGGCGAGATACCATCAAAACCTGACCGACTATATCCATTTGCAAAAATGCCAGCGGGCGAAACGAATGCTGGCCCATCATTCGGTGAAGACGGTGGCGGAGCAGCTGGGATACGAGGATGTGTCCTACTTCAGCCGGGTGTACAAGAAATATATGGGCACATCCCCCGGCAGCGTGACCGGCGGGCGGGGATAGGAAGAATCAGACAATCCGGCGCGGCCATCCGCGCCGGATTGTCTGTGAGGGCCCGTCCGTTTACTGTTTGTCACCGGGTCAATATCGTCCACCATGGAGTTCAATATTCTGCATGGAAAAAAGAAATGCGCGGGGGTAGGATGAAAGCAACAAACCAATCCATAGAATAGGAGGAAGACCCATGAAAAGAAAGGTCGCGTTCTTACTCGTGCTGGCCCTGCTGCTCCCGGTCCTTTCCGCTTACGCCGCCGACGCCCCCGCTTCCCCGGGAGAGAAGATCACCCTGCGGTTTGTCAGCTACGGCGCTGCCAAGGCGGAGCTGTTCGGACGGATCGTGGACGGCTTCAACGCCAGCCAGGACAGGATCCAGGTGGATTTCACCACCAACACCCAGAACTATTTCGCCCAGCTCAAGACCCAGCTTTCCACCGGGGAAGCGCCGGACATCTGCACCCACCTCATCGGCATGAGCATGGTTCCCTATGTGAAGGCGGGCCACCTGCTGGATTTGTCCGGGGAGCCCTACATCAGCCTCTTGCAGCCCTCCGCCTTGGATTCCGCCAGCTATGAGGGCGGCGTGTACGCCATCCCGCTGGACGCCCAGGCCTTTGGCGTGTACTACAACAAGGACATCTTTGAGGCAAACGGCATCCAGGTGCCCGCCACCTATTCCGAGCTGACCGCTGTGGTGGAGAAGCTTAAGGGCCTGGGCATCACCCCCTTCTCCGTGAACTACCGGGAAAAGTGGACGCTGGGACAGATGGTGACCATCGCCTTCTCCCCCCTGGCCATCCCCGCGTTCCAGCAGAAGAAGGACACCTTCTATTCCGGGGACTGGAGCTTTGACACCCCGGAGTTCAAGCAGCTCCTGAACGCCATTGACCTGATTATCAACAACGCCCAGGACCGCGCCGTGGACACCGACCTGTCCGGCCAGTATGCGCTGTTTGCCGAGGGCAAGGCCGCCATGATGCCCACGGGCAACTTGGCCATCCCCCAGATTCGCAAGATCGCGCCGGACATGAACGTGGGCATGTTCCCCATGCCGGTGTCCGAGGACCCGGCCCAGAACAAATACGCGGTGGACTACGCCCTTTGCCTGAACGTTACCGCCCAGACCCAGCATCCGGAGGCGGTGCGCGAGTTCATCTCCTATTTCCTGGACGCCAAGGGAGAGACCGCGTTCTACTATGATTCCATCGGCGTGCCCACCTCCCTGCTGGAGGGCTCCAGCAAGCTGGATCCCATCTCCGAGACCCTGGCCCAGGCGATGAAAGAGGGGAACACCGTCCGCTGGTTCCAGACCGTTCTGCCGGAAGGCTTCGACGGCGAGGTGTGGACGGCCATCCAGGAGTATGCCACCTCGGGGAAAAGCGACCATGAGGCCCTGATCCAAAAGCTCAATGACAGCTTTGCGCAGATAACGGAGTAACGAGGGGTAGGGGGAGCATCCCATCATTCCCATGAGGAAGCTCCCCCTGTTTTTTTCGGGCACCCCTTCGTATCCCGAGCAAGGAGGACCTATGTTTTTAGCTGAAAAAGGGCGGCGCACAAAGGATTTTATCGTTTTTGTAGGGCCGCTCCTTCTCTTGTATACGCTGTTTTTTCTGTTTCCGCTAGTTAATGGCGTGGTGTATTCCTTCACCGACTGGAACGGGCTGAGCCGGCAGGTGTCCTTTGTGGGGCTGGACAACTACGCCCGGGTGCTGCGGGATACCCGGTTTCATGAATCCATCGTGTTTACCTTCGGGTATACCTTTTTTTATCTGGTGATGGTCAACGTCCTGGGGCTGCTGGCCGCAGTAGCCATGAACCGGGGGATGCGCACCCAGGGCGCGCTGCGTTCCCTGCTGTTTTCTCCCTATGTGCTCAACATCGTGACGGTGGGCTTTGTCTGGCAATTTGTTTTTGGCCGGCTTTTCATCGGGCTTTCCGAAGCCACCGGGCTTCCCATCTTCGAGGTCAGCATGCTTGGGGACGGAGACAACGTGATGGCTGCCTTGGTCATTGTGAAGATATGGCAATCTCTGGGATATTTCATGGTGGTCTATATGGCCGGGTTGCAGGGCGTGCCCGCCGACGTGCTGGAAGCCGCCGAGGTGGAAGGGGCCAATGCCTGGCAGACCTTCTGGCGGGTCAAATTCCCGCTGCTGATGCCCTCGGTGACGGTGTGTGTGTTTACGGCGCTGGTGAACGGGCTGCGGGTGTTTGAGCTGATCCTGACGCTGACCAACGGGGGCCCGGGCACGGCCTCGGAATCCATGGCGCTGAACATCTACACCGAGGCTTACGAAAAGTCGAGATTTGGGTATGCCAGCACCAAGTCGGTATTCTTGCTTGTGATCGTCCTGTTGGTGACTGTGATCCAGCTGAACTTTTTCAAGAAGCGGGAGGTTGAGGTTTGATGGCCGGACCAAGACGCCGCTACGGCTTATTCACGGAGGCGCTGGCATGGCTCGTCTGCGTGCTTTTTTTCAGTCCCATGCTGTTTATCGTCATGAATGCCTTCAAGGATTATAAGGAGATCATCCTCTCCCCGGTGGCGCTGCCCTCCCGGCTGGCCTTTGAAAACTTCGCGCTGGCCTGGCAGTATACCGACTTTGGCAAGACCCTGTTCAACAGCTTCTTTATCTCCGCCGCCGGGAGCCTGGGCACCGTGCTGCTTGCCTCCATGGCGGCATACATGCTGGCCCGGACCCCCACCCGCTCTAGCCGTGTGCTGTTTACGCTGTTCATGCTGGCGATGATGGTGCCCTTTCAAACGGTGATGCTGCCCATCGCCAGGATCAGCAAGGAGCTGAACCTGAACAACAGCGTGGCCGCCGTCCCGGTGATCTACATCGGGTATTCCTGTTCCATGGCCGTGCTTCTCTACCACGGTTTTATCAAGGGCATCCCAAAGGAGATCGAGGAATCCGCGTTCATTGACGGCTGTTCCCGGCTTCGCATGTTCTTCCGGGTGGTTTTTCCTCTGCTGATGCCCATCAGCAGCACGGTTCTCATCATCTACGCGCTGCAGTTTTGGAACGATCTTCTGATTCCGCTGATTTTGATCAGCAAGAAAAGCGCCTTTACCATCCCCTTGGCGCAGATGGCCTTTTACGGGCATTTTACCACCACGGACTGGAACCTGCTGCTGGCAAGCGCGGTGATCACCAGCCTGCCGGTGCTGCTCCTGTACGCGGCTTTGCAGAAAAAGATCATCGGCGGCCTGGTGGCGGGGGCCGTGAAAGGGTAGCCGGAAGGGAAAGGCGGCGGGGCTATTGATCTGGTACGGCTTTCATCACAGCGGCGAAAATATCTTCCGGGCCACCTTGTCCAGCGGACGGCACAGCATGCGCCTGTACGCGGCCAGGAATGGGTACGTGTCGGCCCAGGTAGCGCTGAGAAGCGATCGGGATTTTGCGATCCGCGACGTGTGCCTTGACCTGGACGCAAGCATCCGGGACCATGTCCGGTGGGAATATTTCTATGTGGGCTACACGCCTTTCGCGCCCAGGGCGGAGGGGAGGTTTACCAACATCCTCCCCTACCCGGCAGACGGCCTGTTTCCCGATGGGCTGGAGCCCCCGGCAGGCGCTTGCCCTGTGGCTGCGGGGCAGAGCCAGGCGGTCTGGCTCCGCCTGTACGCCGGGAAGGATACGCCCGCCGGGGCGTATTCCATCGGGTGCACGGTAATTACGGACGGCGGAAGCCTTTTTCTGGAGATCGGGCTGCGCGTCATCGCCATGGCGCTGCCAGAGGCGCGGGACAGCTCCCTGTCGGTGAGCTGCTGGAGCTGGAATGCGGGAAGGCTGATGGAGGCCGACGGGGACGACCAGATCACCAGGCAATATGGATGCCTGCGCTACTCCCAGGATTGGTGGCGCGTCATGGAGAACTATGCCCTCAGCTGGAGGCAGCACCGCGCCAACGACGTGCTGATCTATCCCCAGGTTCTGCTGTGCGACGGCGGCAGCGTGGCCGGGGCGGATCATTTCCATTTCCGCTGGGAACGGTTCGGTCAGGTGGCGGGATTCTTTCGGGACAAGGGAAACGCGAAAAGCATCACTGGCTCCCGGCTGCTGTTTACCAGAGGCACCGTGACCGGCGAGGACGGGTACATGGCCTATATCCTGGAACGGGATGCACAGGGTGTGACCCGCAGGGTGCTGAGGCCCATGGAAGGCCCAGGGGTGGAGCGGTGGTGGCGGGAATACCTGCCCGCGCTCCAGTCACACCTGGAGGAAACCGGGCTGCTGGCCTGCTATCGCCAGCAGATTGGCGACGAGCCCCACACGCCCCAGCAGATCAGCCAGTGGAAGGCCGTGCGGGAAAAGCTGCGCCGGTATGCGCCGAAAATTCGGATCGGAGACGCCTTCAATACGCAGAACGGGCTGGAGGCCCTTCGGGAGGACGTTGACCTGTGGGTGCCCAGGCTGGATGTTTTGGAAGCAAACGCTGATTTTTACCGCCGGAGGCAGCGGGCGGGCCAATCGGTCTGGATGTATGTCTGCGATTATCCCGGCCAAAACAGCCTGAACCGGAATGTGGACCAGAATGCCTGGATGGGGCGGTCCCTTTTTTGGCTGGCTGCGCGGCTGGGGGTTACCGGGTTTTTGCACTGGGCCTGGAACATGTGGCAGGTGCCTGCCGACGCGCTGGGCTGCCGGGGGCAGGGCTATATCGTTTTGCCCGACCCCGGGAGGCTGTCGGTGCTCAGCACCATACGGTATGAAAACCTGCTGGAGGGCGCGCAGGACTTTGAGCTGCTCCTGGCTTTAGGGAAGCGAGACCCGGAAGGATGCGGGCGGCTGATGAACCGGGTGGCGCGGGGCCGGGACGATTATGAAACCCAAATGGAAAGCCTTTGGCAGGCCTTTGACGGCCTGTATGAAGTGGCGGATAGGGAGGAGGACCCATGAAGCGGCCCAATATCATCCTGATCATGACGGACCAGCACCGGTTTGACTGCGTTGGGTGCTATGGGAATGAAACCATCGAAACACCAAGCCTGGATTGGCTGGCCAGCGAAGGCACCGTATTCCAGTCCGCCTACAGCCCGTCTCCCTCCTGCGTCCCCGCCCGGGCGTGCCTGATGACCGGGATGACGCCTTGGAAAACCGGGATTCTGGGGATGGGAGAGGGCCAGGGCCCCATGGGGGTCCATTTTCCCGCCACCCTGCCCGGGGAGCTGGCCCGGGGCGGCTATTATGCCAAGGGGGTGGGCAAGATGCATTTCTATCCCCAGCGGGCGCTGCTGGGGTTCCACAGCACGGTGCTGGACGAGTCCGGCCGGGTGGAGGACCCGGGCTTCGTATCGGATTACCGGAGGTGGTTTGCCGGGCAGCAAGCCGGGGATTGCTCCCCAACGGACCATGGCCTGGGCTGGAACGCCTGGCAGGC
>JARKQO010000595.1 GCA_029974855.1 Eubacteriales bacterium | reverse complement strand
TCCTCCAAAAGCCCAAGACCTTTACCAGGGGCCTCATCGCCACCTTTTACGCCATCAGCGCCGTCATCGGAGCGCTGTGCCTGGTGCTGTGCCTGTGGGGCGCGTGGCTGCTCAGCCGCCATCTCTCCCATCCGGTGCAGGCCCTCAGCCACGCCATGGGCGAGGTGGAGCGGGGGGATTTCAGCGTTCAGCTGCAAACGGACCGGGAGGACGAATTGGGCAGGCTATCCAAAAGCTTCAACCGCATGGTGGCGGAATACCAGGCCAACCTGGACCGCTCCGTAAAGCGCCAGAAGGAGCTGAACGATACCCAGCTGAGGATGATGCAAGCCCAGCTGAATCCCCATTTTCTGTACAACACCCTGGACACCATGAAATGGCTGGGGGTAACCCACCGGATTCCCCGGATCGCCACCTTGGCCACCGACCTGGCCACCCTTCTTCGGGCCGGCATCTCCCAGGAGGAAATGGTGACGCTGGAAACGGAGCTGGAGCTGGTGGAGCGCTACATCGGCATCCAGTCCATCCGCTTTGAGGACCGCTTCACCTGCGAAATCGACGTGGCGGAGGAGTTTCAGGGCTGCCTGGTGCCCAAGCTGGTATTGCAGCCCTTGGTGGAAAACGCCATCCTCCACGGGGTGGCCGAGGCAAGCGACGGGTACATCAAGCTCTGGGCGGAACAGCAAGAGGACACCTTGGTAATTTCCGTTTCCGATAACGGCCGGGGCATGCCCCCGGAGCTGGTGGAGAGGCTGAACAGCCCCGACAAGCGGATTCTGGGGGGGCATTTGGGGCTTTACAATGTGGACAGCATCCTCCGCCTGCACTTTGGCGGCCAATACGGCATCACCGTCAGGAGCGCGGAGGGCCGGGGGAGCCGGGTGTCCGTCTGCCTGCCCCTGAGGCGGAAGGAGGAAGCCCATGCTGAAGATATTGATCGTGGATGATGAGACGGTGGTGCGCCGGGGCATTATGCTGGGCGTGGACCGGGGCCAGCTGGGCTGCGCAGTGGTGGGCGAGGCCGCCGACGGGGAGGAAGGCCTGGCATTGGCCCGGGAGCACAGGCCCGATCTCATCATCACCGATATCCGCATGCCCAAGATGGACGGGGTGCAGATGATGAGCGCCCTCAGGGAAATGGGCTTCACCACCCGGGTCATCGTGCTGACGGCCTACAGCGATTTTTCCTATGCCCAAAGCGCCCTGAAGCTGGGGGCGGACGATTATCTGCTGAAACCCTTCCGGGACCAGGAGCTGGTCAGCGCGGTCCTGAAGATTCTGCAAAAGGAAAAACAGCCGGACATCCCATCCCCCGACGTGGTGCTGCCCCCGGCGGCAGCCGACAAAAGCAAATACGTGCGGGAGGCCATCCAGTATATCGCCCGGCATTACGGGGACAGCGACATCGGCATCACCGCCATTGCCGGGCACCTCAGCGTCAGCGAAAGCTATTTGAGCCACGTATTCAAAAAAGAAACCAACTGCACCGTCACGGGATATCTGACCCAGTACCGCATCCATACCGCCATGAAGCTTTTGAAAGATTGCCGCCTGAGGGTGTACGAGGTGGCCCGGCAGGTGGGCTACAAGGACGTGACCTACTTTGGCAGCACCTTCAAAAAGCTGGCTGGCCTGTCTCCCTCGGAATACCAGGACAGGGCGGGACGATAGGGCCTCCCTCCCCAGTATCGCCGGATGGGCATGTTATGCTATCCGGTTTCTTTTTTTCCGCATTCCACAGGAAAGTCAGCAGAATCACAGGCATAATAGCAGCTTTGTCCAGTTTGTTTTTCCCACACACCCACATATACTGTACACAGAGGTTTCACGGAAACCAAAAAAACAAAAAAGGAGATCCGAGTATGAAAAAGGTATTGGCAACCCTCCTGGCCCTGATTCTGGCCATGACATCCTTTGCGTTTACCGCCCTGGCCGAGGGGGCCCTCAGCGTGGAAGAGGTCATCGCCCAGGCCCAGACCATGACCAACGACGAGCTGTTCCGAAAGGCCATTGAGGAATCGGGCGGCAAGGTGCTGTACGGCATCGGCAACTCCAGCCGGGGCAAAAGCGCCGGGGAAAGCTTCGTGGCGCTGCTGCAAAGCATTGACCCCGCCTATACCGGCGTCATCGAATGGTCCCAGCCCAAGAACAACTCCATCTTCACCACGCTGAACGCCGACATCAAGAGCGCCCAGCACATCTATTCCATGACCTTGATCCAGGACGGCAACCAAATCCAGTCCAAGATGCTCAACACGGGCAACCTGCTGAACTTCATCCCCAAGGAATGGATCGAGGCCCAAGGGGTTGACGAGGCCGCCAACGGCCACCCCCTGGCCCTCCAGACCCTGAACAAGGTGTTCATGTTCAACAACACCTCCGGGGCCGCCTTCTCCAACTGCTGGGATTTTGTGGCCCAGGGCCAGGCGCCCCTGTTCATGGGCGTGAACTCCGAGCTGGTGGGCAAGAACTTCCTGTACATGCTGACCCATGAAACCTATGCCGACTACCTGAAGGCCGCCTTTGACGCCCTTTCCCCCGAGCAGCAGGCTTATTTCCAGGCCACCGTGGACGAGGTGGCCGCCGATGTGGACACCTTGGGCCTGACCGCTGAAAACGCCAAGTACGCTCTGGCTTACATCAAGCTCTGGTGCCAGCAGTATAACGAGCAGACCGACGACGGCCCCATCTGCAACACCTTGGTCACCACCTCCGCCGCCGGGCAGGCCGGACTGCTGGTGTATTCCAAGCTGCGCTCCGTGGAGGAATCCGCTGAGGCCTCGGTGAACAACATCACCATCGCCGCCTACCAGGACGGCTATACCGGCATCGGCGGCTACGCCTACAAGCACTACCTCCAGGTGGTCAAGACCTCTCCCCTGCCCTGGACCGCCTGCGCCTTCATCGCCTACATGACCACCACCCAGGAAGGCTTCTCCGCCTGGGGCAAGGACATGGGCGGCTACAGCGCCAACCCCGCCTGCAACCAGGACCACTCCCAGGACGGCTTTGTAGAGGGTGTGGACACCTTCCCCGCCAAGAACGACCGGGGCTACGACTGGTGGACCTCCGCCCAGGGCGGCCAGCTGGTATTGGAAGACCCCGCCTACTGCGCGCAGGTTTCCTTTGACCTGGGTGACTGGATCGATATGATCGTAGGCAACAAGTAACCCTCTCAAGGCAAAGCCACCCAACGGCTGTAAACCCCGGGGCTGCCGCGCTGAAGCCCGTTTTGTGACCAGTGCGGCAGCCCCCGTGGTGATAAGGGGGAAAACATGGAACACGCGCCTGTCTTACGCCCGGGCACCCTGAGAATCGCCTTCAACAGGCTCAGGGCCTATCTGAAAAAGCCGCAAAACGCGATTTTGCTTTTGCTTGGCCTTGTGCTCACCGTGTCCACCATCGCCCCGATGGCGTCCATTTTGCTGGACACCGTCACGGTGCATCCCGGCTCGGTGGATTCCCATTATACGGGCCTCAGCGAGGGCTATACCCTGTACAACTGGCAGGATTTGTTCTTTGGGATGTTGAGCCAGATCAACCTGTGGATGCCCCTGATGAACTCGCTGCTGCTTTCCGTGTTCTCCTGCCTGTTCGCTATTGCCTACGGGGGCGTCTTCGCCTACCTGGTGACCCGGACCAACCTGAAATGCAAGAAGTATTTAAGCGCCATCTTCATCTTCCCGTATATCATGCCCCAGTGGACTTTGGCGGTGGTCTGGCAGAACGTGTTTTCAAGCCGCGCTGTCACAGGCACCTCCAACGGGCTGCTGGCCGCGCTGCTGGGGGTTGAAATGCCGCTGTGGTGGTGCCAGGGCATGTTCCCCAGCATGCTGGTGCTGGGGCTCCACTACGCGCCTTTTGCCTATATCCTCATCGGCGGCATCTTCCGCAACATGGACGCCAACCTGGAGGAAGCCGCCACCATATTGAACACGCCCCGGTGGAAGACCTTCCTGCGGGTGACGCTGCCCATGGTGAAGCCCGCCATTTTGAGCACCGTGCTGCTGGTGTTCAGCAGCGCCATGGGCTCCTACCCGGTGCCCCATTACCTGAACCTGACCACCCTGTGCACCAAGTACGTGCAGATGGGCGAAAAGCGGATCGGCCAGGCCGGGATTTTAGCCGTCATCATGATCGTGTTCGGCATTCTGATTTTGCTGGTGAACCAGAACACCACCAGCGGCCGCAAGAGCTACACCACCGTCACCGGCAAATCCGGCCAAAGCAACAAGGTGAACCTGGGCCGGATCGGCAAATACCTTGTGGCGGCGGTTTTCCTGGTGCTGACGCTGCTGACCAGCATCTTCCCCATCGTGACCTTCGCGGTGGAAACCTTCCTGCCCAACCCCGGGGACTACAGCTTTATCACCAGCGGCGTCGCCGGAAACCTCACCGCCAAGTGGTGGATGACGCCGGAAAACATCACCGAAAGCGGCATGTACGGGCAAAAGGGCATCCTGTTCAACCCCACCATCTGGAACGCCTTTGGAGGAACGGTGATCGTGGCCGTGGCCTGCGCGCTGCTGGCGGGCACCATCGGCCTGCTGGTGGGCTACTGTGTCAGCAAGAACCGCCGCAGCAAATGGGCGGCCTATGTGAACAGCATGGCGTTTCTGCCCTACCTGATGCCCTCTTTGGCTGTGGGCGTGGCGTTCTTTATCTTCGGCTCCTCTATGGGCATCTTCAACACCTTTTTGCTGCTGATTCTGGCCGGCACGGTGAAGTACATTCCCTTTGCCAGCCGCAGCTCCCTGAACTCCATGATGCAGCTGAGCGGAGAGATCGAGGAGGCCGCCATCATCCAGAGCATTCCCTGGCACAAGCGGATGCTGAGGATCATCATCCCCATTCAAAAATCCTCCATCATCAGCGGCTATCTCCTGCCCTTCATGACCTGCCTGCGGGAGCTGACGCTGTTCATGCTGCTGTGCTCCCAAACGAAGATCATCACCACCATGCTGGACTATTTCGACGAAATGGGCCTGTACGCGTTTTCCAGCGGCATCAACCTGATTTTGATTGTGTTTATCCTTATCTGCAACGCCCTGGTGAACAAGCTCACGGGGGCCAGCCTGGATAAGGGGATCGGAGGGAACTGACATGGCCCGCATTGAGCTGACAAACGTGACCAAGCGGTGGGGACAGTTTTTCGCTGTGGACCGCATGAACCTGGTGATTGAGGACAACGCCTTTGTGACCCTGCTGGGCCCCTCGGGCTGCGGAAAGACCACCACCCTGCGGATGATCGCCGGGCTGGAAACCCCCACCAGCGGCCGCATCACCATCGACGGGGTGCCCGTGTTCGACAGCGAGATGGGCGTCAACATCCCGGCCAACCGCCGCAAGGTGGGCTTTCTGTTCCAGAACTACGCCCTGTGGCCCAACATGACGGTGTACCAAAACATCGCCTTCGGCCTCTCCAACATGAAGGAGGAGCTGGCGGAGGTGGATTTTGAGGCCCGAAACGCCGCCAGGCTGCTGGGGATCCTTCAAAAGCCGGAGGAACCCGCCGCGCTGGTGCGGGACTGCCAGGACAAAAACGGCAGGCTGGACGCGGCCAAGGCTTTGCTGCGCCTGATGGACACCTATGAGATCTCCCAATATACGGCCAAGGCCCTGATGGGCTACAGGCTCCATGAGGCCCGAGACCTGGGGAGCGCCGCCCAGGGGGCCGCCCGGTCCCTGCGGGAAGCCCTGGAAAGCTGCCAGGCCAAACACAGGGCGGCGGGCAACGCCCTCAACGAGCGCTATGAAATCCTCCGGGACGGCGCGGTGCAAAAAAGCGTGCGCAAGCTTTGCAAGGAGGAAATCGACCTAGTCGTGCGCCGGGTGTCCCGGATCGTGAAGATCGGCATGTTCATGGACCGCTACCCCAGCGAGCTTTCCGGCGGCCAGCAGCAGCGGGTGGCCATCGCCCGGACCTTGGCCCCGGGGCCCAAGGTGCTGTTCATGGATGAGCCCCTGTCCAACCTGGATGCCAAGCTGCGCCTGGAAATGCGCTCCGAGCTGCAACGGCTGCACCTGAACACCGGCAGCACCTTCCTGTATGTGACCCACGACCAGATGGAGGCCATGACCCTGGCCACCAAAATCTGCCTGATGGACAACCGCGTGGGGCAGCAGTACGACGAGCCCCTGACCCTCTACAACCGGCCCGCCAACC
>JARKQO010000574.1 GCA_029974855.1 Eubacteriales bacterium | reverse complement strand
GGAAGGCCGTATCCGGGGTCACGGGAGCCCCGTCCTTTTGCCGCAGCCCGTACGCATGGGTGAAGGTGATCTCCCCGTTCTGGATCACCGCGATGCTGGCCCCCATGGTGTCATAGCGCTCCAGTACCCGGTCCAGCTTCTGGCCCAGGTCCAGGCCCGGGTCCTGGGCCAGAAGCTCCACCTGGGCGTCCTCCAAGGCCAGCGCCTTCCCGGAGAGCTCCTGGGCCAGGGCTCCGGGGCTCATTGCGGAAAGAAGCGCCAGCAACAGGCCCAGCCCCATGGCAAAGCATTGCCTCCGCCTCCACCCTTTTGTCCCATGCCTCCCCATCCGTCTCAAGCCCATCCGCCTCAAACTCCATCCGTCCTTACCAAAGGGTCATTTGCCTGGGGCTTTGCTCCCTCAGGGCCCGGCTGATCTCCCCAAAGCCGCTCAGCAGCCCCAGCCTTTCGCAAGCTTCCTGAAACAGCGGGTACAACTCCCCAGCCCTGGGTGAGGGGCAGAAATAGTCCAGCCCAAAGGCCTTCACAAAGCGCTCCTTCACCCCGGCAAAGCGGGGTTCCCTTTCCAGGGCGGCGTAGAAATACTCCCGGTTGCCGCTCCTCAGGGTCATGCCAAAATGGCACAGCGCGAAGCGCCCGCCGCTTTCCTTGGTCCGCTCCAGCACCGCCAGCAGATTTTCCCGGTTGTCCGTGAGAAAGGGCACCATGGGGTTCATCCAGGTTCCGGTGAATACCCCGGCCCGGGCCAGCTCCTTCATGGCCCCGAAGCGCCGGCTGGTGGAGGGCGCCCCCGGCTCCAGCAGCCCGCACAGCCCCTCATCGGCGGTGGTGATGGAAAAGGTCACGTAGGCCGGGGCCTGCTTTCCCATCTCCCCCAGCAGCTCCGCGTCCCGGGCCACCAACGCTCCCTTGGTGCAAATCCCCGCTCCGAAGCCGTATCTTTTCAGCAGCAGCAGCGCCTGCCGGGTCAGGCCCAGCTGCTTTTCCAGGGCGTTATAGCCGTCGCTGGCGGCCCCCAAAAGCACCGTCCCGGCCTTCCTTTTGCTTTGCAGCTCCCGCTCCAGCATGGCCAGGCAGTTTTCCTTGTGGCGGACTTGGTCAAAGCGGTCGATCCGGTAGCAGTCGCTGCGGGTGTCGCAATACAGGCAGCCATGGTTGCACCCCCGGTATAGGTTCATGGTGTACTCCGCCGGAAAGAAGCCCTCCCCGTAGCGCACCGGGGTCAGCAGGCGCTTGGCCGGGAAGGTTTCCACCCGTTGCTCAGGCCCCTTGTCCATGCTCCCCCTTCCCGGGGCTCCGCCGCCGGAAAAGCCCCGCGCCTCGCGCTTTTTTGCCAGTATACGGGCCCGGTCGCCTTTCTGTCAAGGAGCCTTTGCCAGGGCGGCGCGGTTGTGGTATCCTATTCCTATTCCCATTTCGTTCCGGGTTGAGGACTACAAGGAGGCCCCATGAAATATGATCTTCTGCTGGCGGACGCCGACGGCACCCTCTTCGACTTTCTGGCAGGGGAAAGGAACGCCCTGGAGGCGGTGCTGGAGCGCTTCCATCTGCCCGGGGGCCCGGAAACCGTGGCCCTGTACAGCGCCATCAACGAAGGCCATTGGAAGCGCTTCGAGCGGGGGGAGACCACCCAGGCCCGGCTTCGGGTGGAGCGCTTCCGGGATTTTCTGGAGGCCCTGGGCCTCCCCGGGGACGCCTCCGCCCTGAGCGAGGCTTACGCGGACCTCCTGGGGCAGCAGCGGATTCTGCTGCCCGGGGCCCTGGAGCTTTGCCGGGCCGTCAGCGCCGCCATGCCCATCTTTTTGGTCACCAACGGCCTGTCCAAAATCCAGCGGGCCCGCCTTCAGGGCTGCGCCATCGCCCCGTACCTGGCGGGCTTCCTCATCAGCGAGGAGACGGGGCATCCCAAGCCGGAGCCCCATATGCTGCTGGAGGCCATGGAGCTTTCGGGCATCCGGGACCCCCGCCGGGCGGTGATGCTGGGGGACAGCCCTTCCGCGGACATTGGCGCAGCCAACGCCGCCGGGGTGGACAGCATCCTGTTCCTCCGGGAAGGCGAGGAGCCCCGGGGCCACGGGGCCACCTATACTGCCTCCTCCTTGCCCCAGGCCCAGGGGCTCATTCTCCAGTGAATCTCCATTGAACCAGGCCCCGGGTCCCTTGCCTTTTCCCGGGAAACAGGGTAAAATAAACCAATCAATACCGATTGCATTCAGAAAGGGTGTCGCCGATGTATCAAGACGTCATCAAGACCGCCAAGGACAAGATGCAAAAGACCGCCTCTGTCTTTCAGGGTGAGCTTCGCAGCCTGCGGGCGGGCCGGGCCAACCCCCAGCTGCTGGAGCGCATCACCGTGGATTACTACGGGACCCAGACCCCTCTGACCCAGATGGGCAACGTCAGCTCCCCGGAGCCCCGGATGCTGATCATCAGCCTGTGGGACCCCAAGGCCATCCCTTTGGTGGAAAAGGCCATTCAAAAGAGCGATTTGGGCCTGAACCCCAGCAACGACGGGAAGCTCATCCGCCTGGTGATCCCGGAGCTGAACGAGGAGCGCCGCAAGGAGCTTTCCAAGCTGGTGCGCAAGGGCGCGGAGGAAGCCAAGGTGGCTATCCGCGCCATCCGCCGGGATGCCATGGAGCATTTCAAGAAGCTGGAGAAGGACAGCTCCATCACCGAGGACGACCGGATCAAGGCCGAGAAGAAGATGCAGGAGGCCACGGACGCCGCCATCAAGAACATCGACGAGCTGGCCGCCCAAAAGGAAAAGGAAATCATGGAGGTGTAACCTCCAAGGGGACGTATGCAACAGACCTTTGAACATCTGCTGGGCTTGCCCACCGTCACTGCCTTGGCTTTGCTGACCGCCTCTGGCATCCGGGACGTGCGGGTGGTGCCCACGGCGGCCCCGCCCAGGCGCAACCCCACCCCCCAGGACGGGCTGCGCAGCCCCGGGGGAGAGGAGGAGGGCTATGCCTCCACCCGGGTGGTGGCTGTGCAGGACGAGGGCCGCACCCTGATCGTATCCCGGTTTTTGGTGGACAGCCCCGCCTTGCGCCAGGGGCCGCCCCAGGAGGCCTGAGGATCCGGGGTTGGCTGTGGCCCCGCCCATCTCTACTTACTCCGGAAAGGAATCCGTATGACTGCCGACGAAGCCTCCCCGGCCCTGGATATGACCCGCCTGCCCAGGCACGTGGCCATCATCATGGATGGCAACGGCCGCTGGGCCAAGAAGAACAAGCTGAAAATCGCCATGGGGCACCGGGTGGGCACCGAGGCCCTGCGGGAGATCATCCGGGCCAGCAGCGACATGGGCATCGCCTCGCTGTCCCTGTACGCCTTTTCCACGGAAAATTGGGGCCGCCCCGCCACGGAGGTCCAGGCTTTGATGGGCCTGATGCTGGAGTTTTTCCAAAGCGAGATCGACGAGCTGGACCAAAAGAACGTCCGCATCACCATTTTGGGGGACAAGGAGGGCCTGCCCCGGGCCCAGCGGGACGCGCTGATCACCGCCGAGGTCCGGACCCGGGCCAACACTGGCTTGCGCCTGAACATCGCCATCAACTACGGCGCTAGGGCGGAGCTGGTGCGTGCGGCCCAGGCCCTGGCCCGGGAAGTGGCCGCCGGGAGCCTTGCCCCCCAGGACATTGACGAGGAAGCCCTCTCCCAGCGCCTGTACACCCAGGGGCAGGGGGACGTGGATTTGCTGATCCGCACCAGCGGCGAAATGCGCCTGAGCAACTTTTTGTTGTACCAATGCGCCTACGCGGAGTTTCTTTTTCCGGAGGTGCTGTGGCCGGACTTCACTTTGGCCCATTACCGGGAGGCCCTGGCCGCTTACCAGCAGCGCCACCGCCGCTACGGCAAGCGGGAGGAATAGCCTCCCTTTCACTCTGCTCCCATGTAAGGACGGATGTTTATGGCACAACGCATCATCACCGGGTCTATCATGGTGTTGGCCCTCGCCTTTTTGCTGTACCTGGGGGGGTGGGTGTTTGCCATCACCGCGTTTCTGGTCTTTGCCCTGGCCATTTACGAGGAGCTCCACGCCCTGGCCCAGGCTGGGCACAAGCCGGTCTGGTGGACCGCCTTCGCCGCGCTGGTTATCAGCGTGCCCATGGTGCTGATGTACTCCTACGCGGCCATCATCCCCATTTTGACGGTGCTCAGCTTTTGCGTGCTGCTGCGGATCATGCGGCGGCCCGAGCCGGACCTTATCGACGTGCTGGTGAGCGTGCTGCCCATGCTGACCTTGGTGCTGCCCGCCATCTGCATCTTCGGCATTTTGGAAACCAGCCCCCGGGTCTTGCAGCTGTTTTTCCTGGTGTGCCTCTTTGTGATCGCCATCGGCGGGGACACCGCCGCCTACTTTGTGGGCAGCCGCATCGGCGGCCAGAAGCTGTGCCCCAGCATCAGCCCCAAGAAAACCCTCTCCGGGGCCATTGGGGGCCTGGTGGGCAGCGTGGTGTGCGCCACGGCGGCGGGGTGGATCTTCTCCCTTTGCGCCCCGGACATAGCCTGGCCGCCCTTCTGGGCCAATATGCTGGCAGGGCTCTTTGGAGGCATGGCGGGCCAGGTGGGGGACCTGTTCGCCAGCATGGTGAAGCGCCACTGCCAGGTGAAGGATTTCGGCAAGCTCTTTCCCGGCCACGGAGGCATGCTGGACCGGCTGGACAGCATCTCCTTTGTGGCCATCATCGTATACTGCTACCGGATCATTTTGCTGTGGGGGGCCCCGGCGGCCTAACGGCGGCACGGCCTCCCCTCCGCCCCGTTTTCGGGCCCAGCCCGGAAGGGGGCTTTCCTATTCTTACGGGCTTTATCAGATAAGGAGGCTTTCCATGGCTGCTTCTCCCCGCCGCCTGGCGGTGCTGGGCTCCACCGGCAGCATCGGTACCCAGGCCCTTCAGGTGGCCGCGCTGCACCCCCAGGAGTTCCAAATCACGGCCCTTACCGCCCACGCCAACCAGGAGCTGTTTTTTCAGCAGGTACGAACCTTCCGCCCGGCCTTGGCGGGGCTTACCTTGCCCATTTCCCCGGAGGACATCCCCCAGGATTTGCGCTTCTGCCAATGGGTGTTCGGGCCCGAGGCCTTGGTGCAGGCCGCCCAGGCGGACTGCGACGACGTGCTGGTGTCCGTGGTGGGCATGGCGGGGCTGAGGGGGGTTCTGGCGGCCCTGGAAAGGGGCAAGCGGGTGCTGCTGGCCAACAAGGAGGCTTTGGTGGCCGGGGGCGCGCTGGTGACCCAGGCCGCCGCCAAGGCGGGGCCCCATGCCCTGCTGCCTGTGGACAGCGAGCACAGCGCCATTTTCCAATGCCTCCAGGGGGTGGCGAGCAACCCCATCCACCGGCTCTACCTCACCTGCTCCGGGGGGCCCTTCCGCACCTGGGCCGGGGAGGAAATCCGGGCGGCCACGCCCCAGCAGGCCTTGAAGCACCCCAACTGGGTCATGGGGCAAAAGATCACCATCGACAGCGCCACGCTGTTTAACAAGGCCCTGGAGATCATCGAGGCCAAATGGCTGTTCCAGGTGGAGCAAAGCCGGATTCAGGTGGTGATCCATCCCCAGAGCGTGGTGCACAGCGCCGTGGGCTTTGAGGACGGGTCCATCATCGCCCAGCTGGGCACCCCGGACATGCGCCTGCCCATCCTCTACGCCATGAGCTATCCCCGCCGCCTGCCCACCGGAGGGCCGGAGCTGGATTTATTTTCCTTGGGAAGTCTTACCTTTGAGCAGCCGGACCCCCGGCGCTTTCCCTCCCTGCGCATGGCCGGGGAGGCTTTGGCCGCGGGGGGCGCGGCGGCCTGCGTGCTCAACGCCGCCAACGAGGCGGCGGTGTCGAAGTTTTTACAATCCGGCAGCGGGAATCCCATGGCCTTGGGCCGAATCTATGAGGTGGTGGAGGAGTGCCTCCAGAGGCTGGGGCATTTGCCCGCCTCCTCGCTGGAGGAGGTTCTCCAGGCCGATGGCAAAGCCAGGGAGCTTGCGGGGCGGCTGCTGGAGGAAGGCGCGCTTTCACGCTAAGCGGGGCGATGAAATTGCCTTTCGCGGCATATCCTAGCCTTATCCCACGCTATGATCGGAAAGGAACGGACCTTATGACGTTTTTGTACATCTTCTATGCCCTGGTGCTGCTGGGCGTGCTGATCACCGTCCACGAATTCGGCCATTTCATCGCCGCCCGGCTTACCGGCATCGCCGTGAAGGAGTTCTCCATCGGCTTTGGACCCAAGATTTTGCAATGGCGGAGCAAAAAGCACGAAACCCTCTTTTCCCTGCGGCCCATTCCCATGGGCGGCTATTGCATGTTCTACGGCGATACGGACGACGACCCCACCGGGGAGAAGGCGGACGATCCCCGGAATTACAACAGGGCCCCGGTGTGGAAGCGGATGCTCAGCGTGCTGTGCGGCCCGCTGATGAACTTCGTCCTGGCCTTTGTGGTGGCTGTGGGGCTGATGGCGGGCTACGCGGTGGTCCCCAGCGAGCCCATGATCCAGGAGGTGGACGCGGGCATGCCCGCCCAGGCCGCCGGCCTGCAAGCCGGGGACCTGCTGCTTCGGGTGGGGGATGTGGACGTATCCCAGGGCACCATGGAGGAAATTTCCGGCCTCATCGCCGATTCCCGGGGGGAGAGCCTTGCGTTTACAGTGCTGCGGGAGGGGCGGGAGCTCAGCCTCTCCGTGACCCCCTTCCGGGATCAGGCGGAAAACCGCTACCGGATCGGCATCATTTTGGGCTACCACCGCTACGACCCCCTGCCCGCCGGCCGCATCATCCCCGAGGCCTGGAACCGCTGCGTCTATGCCAGCGGGGCCATCCTCAACACGTTGGGCAAGCTGGTGACCACCGGGGAGGGGATCAACGAAACCGCCGGGCCCCTGGGCGTGATTCAGCTGGTGGCGGAGCAGACCCGGCAGGGGGGCCTGGAGATCTTCCTGAACCTGATGGTGGTGATCTCCATCAACCTGGGGCTCATCAACCTCATTCCCATCCCCGGCCTGGACGGCAGCCGCCTTGTGTTCATGCTCATCGAGGCGATCCGGCGCATGCCCGTGAGCCAGAAGGTGGAATCCAGCATCCATTTGGCCGGGTACGCGTTGCTGATGGGCCTGATGATCTTCTTCACCTTCAAGGACGTGGGCCGGATCTTCGGGGGCTCGTGACAGGGGAGAGCCTGTGAAGCTTTTCCACAGCAGATCATAACGAGGCGGCGCTTGGCTCAAGCGCCGCCTCTTCAGCCGCCGGCTCCGCCGGCGGTCATGACTCCATTGGTTCCTCCATGGCTTCAAACCAGCCCTCGGGCTTTGCGCATACGGGGCACTGGGCGGGGGCGTTCAGGCCGGTGTGGACATAGCCACAGGCCAGACACAGCCACACCGTGT
>JARKQO010000554.1 GCA_029974855.1 Eubacteriales bacterium | reverse complement strand
CAATAAGATCGCGCTGCTCCTTTTTTCGGACTGGCATATGGCCAGAACCTTCTCCATCGCGGTGCATATGCTGTTGCTCTTTGCCGCCTATTTTTTCTTCGCGCGCCAGGCTGGCATGAAAAACCTGGGGGTCTGGGCCGCAGTGCTGATGTGCTGCCCCTTCAGCGGCCTTTATTCCTGGGTGATGCTGGTGAGCAGCATGTATATCCCCCAGCTGACCCTTTGCTTCGTGAGCCTGGGCTTGGCGCTGGCCGTCGCCAAGCTGGCGGAGCGAAGGAGGATCGCGCTGTCCCTGGTCGTTTCGGCGGGTGTTTTGGCGTTGGCCCTTCTGAGCGGAATGAGCGGCATCCGGCAGATTCTGCTCCTATACGCGCCCTTTGCGGTGGCGGCGTGCCTTGGGTTCGTTGTCAGGAAAGCGTCACAGGCAGCCGCCCCGGCCTCCGGCGCCGCTTGGCGGTGGACGGACCTGATTGTTCCGGGATTGGCGGCGCTGTTGGTTGTGACGGCGCTGGCGGGCTATTACCTCAACGTAAAGGTGCTGTCCCGCATCTATTCTTCCGATACCTATTCCGATTCGGCGTTGGCCCCCTTCTATCTGAGCTGGTTTTTGGATTTCCTTGGCAGCGTTACCACCATTTTCGGCTACCAGAATTATGTGCGGATCTTTTCCCAAGCCGGGATCCAATCGCTATACGCCATTGTGTGGTTCGGGTTCCTGATGGCGATGCTGGCTGTGGGCGTTTATCACCGGAAGCGGCTATCGGCCCATCAGCGGCTGCTTTTGGCTTACGCCATCGCGTCCCTTGCCCTGAACGTCGCGTTTGGCGTCCTCTCCCAGAGGCAGGACCCCAGGTATCTGATCACCCCCGCCATCTTCTGCGTCATCACGGCGGACATGGTCATCCACGCGCTTCCCCGGCCATTGAAGCTATACCGGTACCTTGCCTATGCCATCATGATCCTTGGCCTATCCGTGACCTATCTGCACCCCAATCTCGATTTTTTCCCCGCCAAGGACCTCAAAGGGCTGATTTCCGCTACCCAGTGGCTGCGGGAGAATGGCTACACCCAGGGCTACGCCCCCTACTGGAACAGCAATGTGACCACCGAGTTAAGCAGCGGAAAGATCGAGATGTGGACGCTGAACGACAGCACAAACAACGATCTTTGGAAGAAGCTCCAGCTATTCGACTGCCTTCAGCAAAAGGACCACCTCTCCCGGCAGCCCGAGGGGAAGGTGTTTGTGATCCTCAACGAGTGGGAGTATCTTCAGGAGCCTGTTCCCGTGTACGCCCAGGAAGAATATCTGGCGTATCAGGGGCATGACTGCTATGTCTTTACCTATTCCAGCGCCCAAGAGCTGTATTCGCTGGTGAAGCCGGAGGCCGGACAGGGGGAGGAATGAGGCGGGGTCCTTCGCCAAATTGAGTTTTTTTTCACAAACCGGTTCCCGAAACCCTACCGGCGTGTTATACTGTTGCCTGAAGGGAAGGCTGTAAACGTCCCACGGCTTTGTCCGTGGCCGCCAACAAGCTCCCTTCCCAATAATCCCGTTTGACAGCCGAGAGCTTCTCAAGGCTGGAGAGAGGAGGATAGCCATGGTTTTCCTTTTTTGTGGCAGCTAACGGGGGTTAGGCTGCTTTTTGATTGCTCTTTTGGACCATTCGCAAGGAGGAATGGGGATGGAGGCGGAACGCCTGGGCTTTATCGGCATTGTATTGGAGCGGGAGAAGCACGCCCCGGCGGTGAACGCCGTGATCTCCCAGCACGCTTCCTTGGTGCGGGCCCGGGTGGGCGTGCCGGACGCCGTCACCGGGGCCTCGGTGATCGGGCTGATCGTGCAAGGGGATAACCGCTCCATCGGCAGCCTCACCGCCAAGCTGGGCAACATCAGGGGCGTGCAGGTCAAAAGCGCCCTGGCCCAGGAGAGACCCCCCCAAAGCAAGGGGCCGGACCCCTCCCCAAATGATGAAGGAGATTGATTTTGCCATGAAGAAAAACGTTTTGTGGATTACCCAGACCGCCATCGCCATCGCTTTGCTGATCGTGGTGCAGGCCGTCACCGGCTCCATGGGGCAGCTGGTCACAGGCTCTTTGGTGAACCTGATTCTCATTGTTTCCACCATGATCTTCGGCCTGGGCTCCGGGCTGGCGGTCAGCGCCCTGTCCCCCGTTTTCGCCAAGCTGCTGGGCATTGGGCCCCTGTGGGAGATCATCCCCTTCATCATGCTGGGCAACATGGTGCTGGCGCTGCTGTGGCGCCCGATCGGCAAGCGCCCCTTTGCCAGGGAGCCCGTTCCCGCCGTGGTGGCGGCGGTGGTGGCCGCGGCGGGCAAGTTCCTGACCCTGTATGTGACCATTGTACAAATTGCCATTCCCCTGCTGCTGAACCTGCCGGAGAAGCAGGCCCAGGTCATTTCCGCCACCTTCTCCATTCCCCAGCTGCTCACGGCGCTGATTGGCGGGGCGCTGGCTTTGATCATTTTGCCCCTGCTGCAAAAGGCCCTGCCGAAAAACGCCTCATAACGGGGGATGCGGGCGCGGGCAAAAGGGGCTGTAGCAAACGAAAAAAGCTACAGCCCCGGCTTTGCGGCAGAAATCCGGTCAGCGGCGGCTTTATATTTCTCAAGGCGCGCTCTGTCCTTTTCCGAAGGGTTCCCAATCCGCGTCAGATTCATATTGTCCGCCAGATCGGCCAGCTTCACATGGCACGCGGTTTCGTTTGCCAGCACGCGGCCGATAAAGGCGTCGTAGCTTTCGCCGTCGCGCTTGGTCAGGCAGTCAAGAGCCTCTAGGATCTCCATGCCAAATCCTTCTTTGCGCAGGAATGCCGGCGTAATTTCCGTATCTTCGATCACATCATGCAATACCGCACAGATTTTCTCGGTTTCGCCTTCGCAATGCAGCATTACACGCAAAGGATGCAGAATATAGGGGTGCCCGCCCTTATCGACCTGCCCGGCATGAGCCTTGGCGGCGATTTCAATCGCTTTGTTCAGCAGCATATTCTCTCCCTATTTCTTAAACATTGTAAGGGCCCAATCCATGTTGATCCTGTAGCTTTCATTGCGTACCTTGCCGAGCTTCTTGGATTTTGCCTTTTGCAAATCCCTATACATTTTCATGTCGATCTGGATGCCGATTGGTTCCCCGGATAAAAAATGCAGATAGTATTCATTGCCATCCACCAGGAATAGGATTTCATCCGCTTGCATATCCGCAAAGCGCTCTTTCATTTGCGAATAATAAAGCAGCTTCATCATTTCGATCACCCGGTCATCCAGCTGATGATCAAAAATGAGCGCCTTTTCCCTAAGCGCATTTTGTGTGGTCACAACCCGGTAGCGCTGAACAAATCCAGAAGTTCCCCTTAGCTTAACTACCAATTCCCGCGAACCAAGATACGACTCGATAGCCTTTGGAATTTCCGCCTCTGATTGTACATATTGAATCATTACCCCATTGGTCATGTCATGATAAAGGATCGGATAATCAAGATGAAGCGTGCTTTTGCATTGATCGCATGTAGATGCAAATAGTCGGCCTTCCAACAGCTCCTCCTTTGCTTCCGGATCAAGATCGCCGTTAAGGCTTTCCCATATCGTTTTTTCTCCCCTGTGACCACATCCAGGACAAGTGACCGTTACCTGGCGCTTCATTGACATGGTTTATGCTCCATTTCCGCCGAAGCATCATTTGCTTGCCTGCCCACCGATGCTCAAAAGCCAAAGTCTTTCTTTCCAGTATTGTATCATACTTTTCTGCCAGCCACACATGCCGCTGGGACGGGGACAGCGGGCTCCCCCACCGCCCCCAGGCCCGGTTTGATAAACAGTATACCGGTTTTTTCCTCCAAAATCAAACCCTTCCGGCTTGCCGGCCCCATTTTGTATGGTATACTATTTCCAAACGCGTCCAGGTCCCCAAAGAACCGCACATCCCACCCATTCCCACAAAGGAGGTGCCCCATGTCCCGCTTCAAGTTTTCCGTAGGCCCCTGGAATGTTCACACAGGCGCGGACTCCTACGGCCCCGCCACCCGGCACGATATCCCCCTGGAGGAAAAGTGCAGGCGCTTCGCGGAAATCGGCTTCAGCGCCATCCAGTTTCATGACGACGACGCGGTGCCCAACCTGAACGATCTCTCCCAGGAGGAAATCAAGGCCGAGGCCCGCAAGGTAAAGGCCATGCTGGACCAATACGGCCTGAAGGCGGAATTCGTGGCCCCCAGGCTTTGGATGGACCCCCGCACCCTGGACGGCGGCTATCTGTCCACCCGGGAGGAGGACCGCAAGTTTGCCCTGTGGCGCTCCTTCCGCTCCATCGATATCGCCCGGGAGCTGGGCTGCGACCTGATCGTGCTGTGGCTGGCCCGGGAGGGCACCCTGTGCGCGGAAAGCAAAAGCCCCGTATGGGCCACCCAGATGCTGATCGAAGCCATCAACCAGATGCTGGCCTATGACAAGACCATCCGGGTATGCATCGAGCCCAAGCCCAACGAGCCCATCGACCGCTCCATCTGCCCAACCATCGGCCATGTGATGGCCATTTCCTCCGCCACCGTGGACCCCAGCCGGGTGGGGGGCAACCTGGAAAGCGCCCACGCGATATTGGCCGGGCTGGACCCCGCCCACGAGATCGGGTTTGCCATGGCCTTTGATAAGCTCTTCACCGTCCATCTGAACGACCAAAACGGCATCAAATTCGACCAGGACAAGAGCTTTGGCGTGGAGAACCTGCGCCAGGCCTTCAACCAGGTCCGGATTCTGATGGAAAACAACTATGGCGCCAGGGGGGAGTATGTGGGCCTGGATGTGAAGGCCATGCGCACCACCACGGACCCGGACGGCTACAAGCACCTGGAAAACAGCCTGCGCATCTTCAAGGCGCTGGAAGCCAAGGCGGAGAAATTCGACTATGCCTTCCGGGACCGGTGCGTGGCAGCCCGTGATTTGGAAGGGCTTGAAATGTACACCCTGAACCTGCTGATGGGCATGGAGCCGTAACGCTTTGCCCATAACCCATAGAGAGGAGGAGGAAAATGCCCCATAAGGTGATTGCCGCAGGGCACATCTCTTTGGATATCACCCCGGTGTTTGAGGGGGAGGGCCCCTTTCATCAGCTGCTGAGCCCCGGCAAGCTGGTCCAGGTGGGGGCGGCCCACATCCACACCGGGGGCAGCGCGGCCAACACGGGCCTGGCCCTGAAGCTGCTGGGGGCGGAGGTGCGCCTGGCCGGAAAGGTGGGGGCCGACGCCTTTGGCGGCATGGTGGCGGAAATCCTGCGCAGCCATGGGGCCGGGGACCACCTGATCGTGGACCCGGAGGGTTCCACCTCCTATACCGTGGTGCTGGCCCCTCCGGGGGTGGACCGGAGCTTTCTGCATTACCCGGGAGCCAACGAAACCTTTGCCAGCGCGGATGTTTCCGACGCGCTGCTTTCGGACGCCGCCTTGCTGCACTTTGGCTATCCGCCGCTGATGCCCACCATGTACGCGGAGGACGGCCGCCAACTGGAGGAATTGATGCGGCGGGCCCACAGCGCCGGCTGCGCCACATCTTTGGACATGGTGGCTGTGGACCCCAACAGCCCGGCGGCCCAGGTAAATTGGCTGCGCGTCCTTGCAAAGGTGCTGCCCCATGTGGATTTCTTTGTGCCCAGCATTGAGGAATTGGGCTTTATGCTGGACCGGCCCCTGTATGAAGCCTGGCAGGAGAAGGCGGCGGGAAAGGAGATTCCCCAAATCCTGTCCCTTGAGGAGGATATCCGGCCCCTGGCCCGGCGGTGCCTTGCCCTGGGGGCCGGGGTGGTGCTGCTGAAGTGCGGGGTCAGGGGAATGTACTGGTGCGCAGCCGAGAGGGAGGTTTTGCAAAGGACCAAAACCCGCGTCCCCCTGGATACGGACCTATGGGCCGGCAAGGAAGGCTTTGAAAAAAGCTTTGTTCCGCGCCGGGTGCTCTCCGCCACCGGCGCGGGAGATACCAGCATCGCGGCCTTTTTGGTAGCCATGCTGGAGGGCTTCCCGCCCCAGGAATGCTGCCGGCTGGCCGCCGCCACCGGCGCGTGCTGCGTGGAGGACTATAGCCCCCTTGGCGGTTTGCTTCCCTTTCCGGCCCTGCGCCAGAGGATGGCGGAGGGCTGGCCGCAACAGGACGGATTGGAGTGAAAGAGTATGCTTGTGAATCTCAACAGCGTATTGCTTCCCGCCCGCAAGGGCCGCTATGGGGTGGGCCTGTTCAACACTTTGAACCTGGAGATGGCCCGGGGGGTGATGGAGGCGGCGGAAGCCCTTCATGCCCCGGTCATCGTGGGCACCGCGGAGGTCCTGCTGCCCTACGCCCCGCTGGAAAACGTGGCGGACCTTCTGCTGCCCATGGCCAGGCGCGCCAGCGTGCCGGTGGTGGTCCATTACGACCACGGGCTCACCTTTGACAAGTGCCTGGAGGCGCTGAAGCTTGGGTTCAGCTCTTTGATGTATGACTGCTCCACGGACTCCTATGAGGAAAACGTGCGCAAGGTGGCGGAGCTGACCCGCATTGCCCACGCCTTTGGGGCGTCTGTGGAGGCCGAGCTGGGGCACGTGGGGGACAACGAGGACAGCGCCGAAGGCGGCAGCCACCTGGCGGACCCCACGGCCTTCTACACGGACCCGGCCCAGGCCGCCGATTTCATCCAAAAAACCCGGGCAGACGCTTTGGCCATCGCGGTGGGCTC
>JARKQO010000540.1 GCA_029974855.1 Eubacteriales bacterium | reverse complement strand
CCGATGACCATGTCCTGGGAGGGGGACATGACGGGCTTGCCGTCCTGGGGCTTGAGAATGTTGTTGTGGGCCAGCATCAGGAAGCGGGCCTCGGCCTGGGCCTCCATGGACAGGGGCACGTGCACGGCCATCTGGTCGCCGTCAAAGTCGGCGTTGTAGGCGGTACACACCAGGGGGTGGAGCTTCAGGGCCTTGCCCTCCACCAGAATGGGCTCAAAGGCCTGGATGCCCAGGCGGTGCAGCGTGGGGGCGCGGTTTAAGAGCACCGGGTGCTCCTTGATGACCCCTTCCAGGATATCCCACACCTCGGGCTTGCCCCGCTCCACCATGCGCTTGGCGTTCTTGCCGTGGTGGGCGTACTTGAGGGTCACCAGCCGCTCGATAACAAAGGGCTTGAACAGCTCCAAGGCCATTTCCTTGGGCAGGCCGCACTGGTAGAGCCTGAGCTCAGGGCCCACCACGATGACGGAACGGCCGGAATAGTCCACCCGCTTGCCCAGCAGGTTCTGGCGGAAGCGGCCTTGCTTGCCCCGCAGCAGGTCGGAGAGGGATTTCAGGGCCCGGTTGCCGGGGCCGGTAACGGCCCGGCCACGGCGGCCGTTGTCGATCAGGGCGTCCACGGCCTCCTGGAGCATGGGCTTTTCATTGCGGACGATGATGTCCGGCGCGCCCAGCTCCAGCAGCCGCTTCAGGCGGTTGTTCCGGTTGATGACCCGGCGGTACAGATCGTTCAAATCGCTGGTGGCGAAGCGGCCGCCGTCCAGCTGCACCATGGGCCGCAGGTCCGGAGGGATCACGGGGATCACGTCCAGAATCATCCATTCCGGGCGGTTGCGGGAGGTGCGGAAGGCCTCCACCACCTCCAGGCGCTTCACGGCCCGGGCCCGCTTCTGGCCCTCGCTCTCCCGGTCCCGCTCCTTTTCCACCAGCTCGGAGATTTCCTTTTTCAGCTTGGCGCTGATCTCGTCCAGGTTCAGCTCCAGCAGCATTTCCTTGACAGCCTCGGCCCCCATGCCGGCGCGGAAGCTGCCCCGGCCAAACTGGGCCTCCAGCTCCCGGAACCTGGCGTCGGTGATGAGCTCGTACTTTTTCAGGCCGGTCTTGTGGGAATCGCCCGGGTCCAGCACGATGAAGTTGGCGAAGTAGAGCACCTTTTCCAGGGCCCTGGGGCTGATGTCCAGCAGCATGCCCATGCGGCTGGGGATGCCCTTGAAGTACCAGATATGGCTGACCGGGGCCGCCAGCTGGATGTGCCCCATGCGCTCCCGGCGCACCTTGGCCCGGGTCACCTGGACCCCGCACTTATCGCAAACCTTGTTCTTGTCCTTGAACTTGATGCGCTTGTACTTGCCGCAGTTGCACTCCCAGTCCTTCTGGGGCCCAAAAATCCTCTCGCAGAACAGGCCGTCCCGCTCGGGCTTCAGGGTTCGGTAGTTGATGGTCTCCGGCTTGGAAACCTCGCCATAGCTCCATTTGAGAATCTGCTCCGGCGACGCCATGCCAATCTGAATCGAATCAAGGTTCGTCAGTTCAAACAAAATACGGCCACTCCCTTCACATCATCGGGATGTTCATTGCCAAAGGGCCTTCGGGGATCAGGCATCGTCCCCGTCGGCCTTGCCGTCCTCGGCCTCATCCAGGCCCAGCTCTCCCAGGTCGTCCCCCAGATCCATGTCAAAATCGTCCAGGTCGTCGTCCAGGGAGAAGTCCACGTCCACATCCTCGTCAATGGCGATGTCCTCGCCCTCGTCCGCGGACAGCTCCAGGCCCTCCTCGTCAAAGCGGGCGGTTACGGTTCCGGAGGCCTCCATGTCGTCCTCGTCCAGCTCCCGGATGACGATTTCCTCCTTGGCCTCGTTCAGCACCCGGATGTCCAGGGCCAGAGACTGGAGCTCCTTGATGAGCACCTTAAAGCTCTCGGGAACCCCCGGGGCCGGAATGTTGGTACCCTTGACAATGGCCTCGTAGGTTTTCACCCGGCCCACGATGTCGTCGGACTTCACGGTGAGAATCTCCTGGAGGGTGTTGGCCGCGCCGTAGGCCTCCAGGGCCCACACTTCCATTTCGCCGAAGCGCTGGCCGCCGAACTGGGCCTTGCCGCCCAAGGGCTGCTGGGTCACCAGAGAGTAGGGGCCCACGGAGCGGGCGTGCATCTTATCGTCCACCAGGTGGTGGAGCTTCAGGAAGTACATATAGCCCACGGTGACGGGGTTATCAAAGGCCTCGCCGGTGCGGCCGACGTACAGGAGGGTCTTGCCGTCGGGGCTGAGGCCCGCTTCCACCAGGCAGTCCTCGATGTCCTGCTCGGTGGCGCCGTCGAACACCGGGGTGGCCACATGCCAGCCCAGGGTCTTGGCGGCCAGGCCCAGGTGAACCTCCAGCACCTGGCCGATGTTCATCCGGGAGGGCACGCCCAGGGGGTTCAGCACGATTTCCAGGGGGGTGCCGTCGGGCATGAAGGGCATATCCTCCTCCCGGAGAATCCGGGAAATGACGCCCTTGTTGCCGTGGCGGCCCGCCATCTTGTCCCCCACGCTGATCTTGCGCTTTTGGGCGATGTACACCCGCACCATCTCGTTGACCCCGGGGGAAAGCTCATCCTTGTTGTCCCGGGTGAAAATCTTCACGTCCACCACGATGCCGCCCTCGCCGTGGGGCACCCGCAGCGAGGTATCCCGGACCTCCCGGGCCTTTTCCCCGAAGATGGCCCGAAGCAGCCGCTCCTCGGCGGTGAGGTCGGTTTCGCCCTTGGGGGTCACCTTGCCCACCAGAATGTCGCCGCTGCGCACCTCCGCGCCGATGCGGATGATGCCCATCTCGTCCAGGTCCTTCACCGCGTCGTCGCCGATGTTGGGGATGTCCCGGGTGATTTCCTCGGGCCCCAGCTTGGTTTCCCGGGCTTCGGACTCAAACTCCTCGATATGGATGGAGGTGTAGATATCCTCCTTCACCAGCTTTTCGCTGATCAAAATGGCGTCCTCGTAGTTATAGCCCTCCCAGGTCATGAACCCGATGAGGACGTTGCGGCCCAGGCCGATCTCGCCCTTTTCCGTGGAGGGGCCGTCCGCCAGCAGGTCGCCCTTTTCCACTTTGTCCCCGGCCTTGACCCTGGGCCGCTGGTTGATGCAGGTGCCCTGGTTGCTGCGGCTGAACTTGGCCAGGCGGTAGCGGTGGCGCTCCTTGTGGCTGTTCATCACCACGATCTCGTCGCCGGAGACCTTCTCCACCAGGCCCGCCTCCTTGGCCAGCAGCACCACGCCGCTGTCCTGGGCGGCCTTGTATTCCATGCCGGTGCCGATGATGGGGGCCTCGGGCATCAGCAAAGGCACGGCCTGGCGCTGCATGTTGCTGCCCATCAGGGCCCGGTTTGCGTCGTCGTTCTCCAAAAAGGGAATCATGGCCGTAGCCACGGACACCACCTGCCGGGGACTCACGTCGATGTAGTCCACCTGGCTTAAGGGCACCTCCACGATCTCCTCCCGGTCCCGGACGGTGACGTTTTCCCGCAGGAAGCTGCCGTCCTCCCCCAGGGGCTCATTGGCCTGGGCCACCGTGTAGAAGTCCTCCTCGTCGGCGGTCATGTAGACGATCTCGTCCGTGACCTTGTGGGTCACGGGGTCCACCTTCCGGTAGGGGGCCTCGATGAAGCCGTACTCGTTGATCCGGGCATAGGTGGCCAAGGAGCCGATGAGGCCGATGTTGGGACCTTCCGGCGTCTCGATGGGGCAGATGCGGGCATAGTGGCTGTAGTGCACGTCCCGGACCTCAAAGGAGGCCCGGTCCCGGTTGAGGCCGCCTGGGCCCAGGGCAGACAGCCTGCGCTTGTGGGTCAGCTCCGCCAGGGGGTTGGGCTGGTCCATGAACTGGGACAGCTGGGAGGAGCCGAAGAACTCCTTGATGGCGGCGCTGACGGGGCGGATGTTGATAAGCTCCCCTGGGCGCACGTCGTTGGCGTCCTGGATGGCCATGCGCTCCCGCACCACCCGCTCCAGGCGGGAAAGGCCGATGCGAATCTGGTTCTGAAGCAGCTCGCCCACGCTACGCAGCCGCCGGTTGCCCAGGTGGTCGATATCGTCGGTAAAGCCGATGCCGTAGGGCAGCCCCAGCAAATAGCTGACGGAGGCCACCACGTCGTCGGTGAGGATGTGCTTGGGCACCAGGCTGTGCATGTTGGCGGAAACCGCCTGCTTCAGCTGGGCCTCCCCTTCGCAGGCGTCCATAATGGCCTTGAGGGTGGGATAGTGGACCATCTCCAGAATGCCCGCCTCCCGGGGGGCAAAGGGCAGAAACCCGGCGGCGTCCACGAAGTGGTTGCCCACCACCTTGTGGGCGTGGTTATCCACCAGAATGTAGGCGGAGTTGATGCCCGCGTTTTGAATCCGCCGGGCCACGCCCTTGGCGATCACGTCGCCCTTTTTCACCAGCACCTCGCCTGTGGCGGGGTCCACAATGTCCTGGGCGGCGATCCGGTCCTGGATGCGGGTGGCGAGGGACAGCTTCTTGTTGAACTTATAGCGGCCCACCCGCATGAGGTCGTAGCGCTTGGGGTCGAAGAACAGGGAGTTCAGCAAATTCTGGGCGCTGTCCCGGGTGGGGGGCTCGCCGGGCTTTTGCCGCTTGTAGATTTCGATGAGGCCATCCTCTTGGTTTTTGGCGTTGTCCCCCCGCTGGAGGGTAGCCATGAGGCGCTCGTCCTCCCCCAGCAAATCGATGATCTCCCCGTCGGTGCCGTAGCCCAAAGCCCGGAGGATCACGGTGATGGGGAGCTTCCGGGCCCGGTCGATCCGGACCCAAAGCACGTCGTTGCTGTCGGTTTCATACTCCAGCCACGCGCCCCGGTTGGGGATCACCGTGGTGGAAAACAGGGGCTTGCCGGCCTTGTCGATCTGCTTGCCGTAATACACCCCGGGGGAGCGCACCAGCTGGCTGACGATGACCCGCTCCGCCCCGTTGATGATAAAGGTTCCGTGTTCGGTCATGAGGGGGAAGTCGCCCATAAAGACGTCGGACTCTTTGATCTCGCCGGTTTCACGGTTCTTCAGCCTGGCGAACACCTTCAGGGGCGCGGCATAGGTCATATCCCGTTCCTTGCAGCGCTCCACGCTGTTCTTAGGCTCGTCCAAGGAATAATCCAAAAATTCCAGGACCAGGTTGTCCGTGTAGTCGGTGATTGGTGAAACGTCGGCGAGCACCTCGCGGAGGTCTTCTTCCAGAAAGCGGCGGTAGGAGTTCTTCTGAACCTCGATGAGATCGGGCATGTCCAAAACCTCATCGATGCGTGAGAAGCTCATTCGCTTCCTCAGCTTCCCCATGTGAACCTCATGCACCATAAATGCCATCACCCCTTATGTTCTCGCAACGTACCCACCGGCGAATTTCGCGTTTCCTTGCAGCGCAACAAGATTTTCCTGTTGCATTTTTGGCTCGGGGCATGTACAATACCAATCAGCCAAAAACCGCCAAACCGCTCAGTAACGATACTGATGCAATTTTACATTTTAGCACCTCAAAGCGCGGGTGTCAATATCTTTTGCTTAAATTTGCTTGACTTTTTCCAGGCTTGCCGTATGATAATAAGTCTAAAGTTTCAATTTGGGGTGCGCTATGACGAAGTTTGGCCAGGTAGTCGCATATGATGAGGAGAAGGGCATTGCCACCATCCAGTACACCCGGCCCGACGCCTGCGGCAAGTGCGGCGCCTGCGGGGCCCAAAACCACCAGGGAGCCATCTCCCTGAAGGCGGAGTGCAAAACCGGGGATTGGGTGCGGGTGGAGCACCCGGACGGACGCTTTTTGCAAGCCACGGCCTTGGCCTTTGCCTTGCCCTTGGGGGGCCTGCTGGCAGGCCTGATTTTGGGCTACCTGGCGGGAGGCCGCACCGAGGGCGGGGCGCTGCTGGGCGCGGCCTTAGGGCTCGCCGCCGCGCTGCTGGCCCTGTGGCTGAACGAGAAGCGCATCAAGGGCCGCCCGGAATGGACCCCCCGGGTGTCCCAGGTGTACGACCACAAGCCCTCCCAGGAGGACCTGAACTGCGACGGGTCCCCCACAGCCTTCCAGCGGTAGTTTTTTTGGACTTTTCCTCTAAATTCCGCCACCAAACTCTGTGGGGAAAAGTTTGCGTTGCCTCTGTTCATTTTCTAAAAAGCGTGGTATACTATTATGGTTATCAGTGAACGAGGCCTACAACGTGTAAACATACGTGTTTTCCTACGATGAAACGGCTCGCAGCGCTCCCAATGCTTGTGTGTTCATTGTGTGCGTTCTGTTGCGTTGTGTCTATCGCTTTGGATGGTCCCAAGGACCGTCGGGGCGGCCTTCCTAACGTAATACTTCTGGGCAATGCCAGGCCATCTGGGATTGCTTCCAGCCCCATTGAAAGGAGTTTTCCCGATGGCAGAAACCCAACCCAAACTGCGAATCATCCCCCTGGGCGGTGTGGATGAATTTGGCAAGAACATCACCGCCATTGAATATGAGGACGATATCATGGTGGTGGACTGCGGCTCCATCTTCCCCAAGGAGGACATGCTGGGCGTGGATTTGGTGATCCCCGACGTGTCCTATTTGGTGAAGAACCGCGCCCGCATCCGGGGCATGGTGCTCACCCACGGCCATGAGGACCACATCGGCGCCACCCCCTACGTGCTGCGCCAGATCCCCATGCCCCTGTACGGCACCAAGCTCACCTTGGCCTTGGTGGATTTGAAGCTGAAGGAGCACCGGGTGCCCGGGGTGGCCCTGAACGTCATCAAGCCCTCGGACGTGATCACCTTGGGCAAGTTCACCGTGGAGTTCATCCACGTGAACCACTCCATCGCCGGGGCCGTGGCCTTGGCCATCACCTGCCCGGCGGGCACCATCATCATGACCGGGGACTTCAAGATCGACTTCACCCCCATCGACGGGCACGTGATCGATCTGGCCACCTTCGCCGCCTACGGCAGCAAGGGCGTGCTGGCCCTGCTGTGCGAGTCCACCAACGTGGAGCGCAAGGGCCACACCATGAGCGAAACCAAAATCGGCCACACCTTTATCGATATGTTCCAGCAGGCCAAGGGCCGGGTCATCGTGGCGATGTTCGCCAGCAACATCCACCGGGTGCAGATGGTGGTGGACTCCGCGGCCATGTTCGGCCGCAAGGTCTGCTTCGTGGGCCGCAGCATGGTGAACGTGAGCCGGGTGGCTATGTCCATCGGCGAGCTGACCATTCCGGAAGAAAACATCGTGGATATCGACGATATTGACAACTACCCAGACGAGGAGCTGCTGGTGGTGACCACGGGCAGCCAGGGGGAGGCCATGGCCGGGCTTACCCGGATGGCCCACAACGAGCACCGCAAGCTTCAAATCCGCCCCTCGGATATGGTGATCATCTCCGCCTCCCCCATCCCCGGCAACGAGAAGCCCGTGGCCCGGGTCATCAACCAGCTGTACCGCTGCGGGGCCAACGTGGTGTACGGCCAGCTGGGCGAGGTCCACGTGTCCGGCCACGCCTGCCAGGAGGAGATCAAGCTGCTGCATGTCCTTTGCAAGGCCCAGTATTTCATCCCCATCCACGGCGAGTATGCCAAGCTGTGGCAGCACGCCGAGCTGGCCGAAAGCCTGGGCACCCCCAGCCAGAACATCGTGATCCCCGAGATGGGCCAGATCATCGAGATGGGCAAGGACAGCCTGGCCATCACCGGCGTGGTGCCCACCGGCGGCGTGCTGGTGGACGGCCTGGGCATCGGGGACGTGGGCAACGTGGTGCTGCGGGACCGCAAGCACCTCAGCCAGGACGGCCTGATCATCGTGGTGATGGCCATCGACCGGGACAACGGCACTTTGGTCTCCGGCCCGGATATCATCAGCCGGGGCTTCGTCTACGTCCGGGAGAACGAGGACATCATCGAAAGCAGCCGGGACTTGGCCCGCAGCATCGTGATGAGCTATGGCCGCATCGAGGGCAGCGATTGGCAGGGCATGAAGAACCGCATCAAGGATGAGCTTCACCGCTACATCTACGAGAAGATCAAGCGCAATCCCATGGTGCTGCCGATTATTATGGAGATTTAACGGGGGACGGGGGGGCGGTACGGGGGACGTTAGGGGCTGCCGCCCCTAAGACCCTGCTCAGGGCTTCGCCCTGAACCCGTTCATGGCAGCGCCTGCGGCGCTGCCAAAAAGCATAAAAAGAAATGCTTCAAAGCCCGCTCCTTCCCACCAGATAGAAGGCGCGGGCTTTGCTCATCCGCCAGGGACACTTCCCCAATAACAGCTTTCAGGGCCGCGCATGCGGCCCTGATGATGGGTCCAGGGACGAAGTCCCTGGTAGGGGGCGGGGGCGAAGCCCCCGCACGTTCCCCCCCCGTTTCCCCCCGTTACTGCTTCACATTGTCCAGAATCGCCAGCTCGATGGTGAGGTCCATGTACTCCCCTTCGGGAATGTCCTCGTAGTTTTCAATGGTGGGAAGGCCTTCGACG
>JARKQO010000450.1 GCA_029974855.1 Eubacteriales bacterium | reverse complement strand
CAGGCTGAGGGTACCCAAAGCCCTTTGGGCATCCTGGCGCTGGAGCAACATCATGGGGTCCTCCCCGCTCTCCGGGTGGCTCCTTTCCCACTCCAAAGCCGTCTGCGCCCTGGCCATCACGCCGCAGGCGTCCACCCGGCGGGCGGCCCGCCGGGCCGATACCGGCCATCCAAGGCCTGCCAGCCCGCCCAAAACCGTGGCCCCCAGAACGCAAAGCCCTCCCAGGGCCCAGAGGTTCCCGATGGGCCACAGAAAGCCTGCCACCCGCAGCCCCAAGGCCAGCCCCGCCCCCAAAGCCAGCCCCAGGCTGCCCCAAGATAAGGCCCTTTCCAGGCGTATTCTCCTTTGCACAGGGCGCAGGGCCGCCGCCAGGCTCCTCATCTTCTATTCCTCCTGATCCGGGGCCGGTCGGCCTTGCGGTAGCGCAGCCGCAAAGCGGAAAGCAGCACCAGCAGCACGGAGGCCGCCCCCAAAAAGAGCATGTTGTACAGGGCGTACCTGCCAAAGGGCAAATATTCAAAGGTAACGTTCAGGGTATGGCTGAACTGGCCCACGGTGGTGTGCAGCAGCTTGGTTTGGTCCGCGATCAAGGCCAGCAGGCCCAGCGCCGGGTTGGTGGTGAAGGAGATGGGCGTGTAGCCGCTGAATACGGCGCTGAGGTCCTCCACGCCCTGGGGCATGGTGGTGTAGAGCTTGCCGATGCGCTGTACATCGTAATACAGGGGGGCGACGGTAAGGGCCCCGATGGCGAAAACCGCCAGATAGGCCACCACCGTGGCGGTGGCGGTGCGCCGGAAGAACACCGAGGCAAACAGCCCGACGCTCAGGGCCGCCAAAGCCACCAGCAACAAAAACAGCACCCCGGTAAGGAGCTGCAACAGCTCCACCCCTCCGGTGAGCAAGATCAGCCCCATCATGGGCAAGGAGGAGATGATCAGCAGGCAAAGGAAGCCGAAGCTCTCCATCAGCTTGCCCGTTACAATGCTCATGGAGCTGGTGTTGGTAACATGGAGCAAATCCAAGGTCTGCCGCTCCCGCTCCCCGGCGATGCTCCCGGCCATCATGGCCGGGGCCACCAACACCAGCAGCCCGAACTGCACCACCAGCAGGTACACATACCCCTCCAGGCTTCTGCGGAGCTGGCCGATGGTAAAGGAGGACTGGCCGAAGGCGCTGAAGGAGAAGAAGTAGACGAAGGCCAGCAGCAGCAGGCTGTAAAGCGTCACCAAAATGGGGGTGCGCAGCGAGCGCATCCGCTGCCGGGCCGAGGACGCCAGAATGGGGTTAATCATCTTGGGT
>JARKQO010000405.1 GCA_029974855.1 Eubacteriales bacterium | reverse complement strand
GACGGCGGACTGTACATGTGAGGTGAAAGCCATGAGGCGGGTATTGGTTACCGGCATGGGGGTCATTTCCCCTGTGGGAAACTCCCTGGAGGAATTTTGGAGCAACTTGCTGGGGGGCCTGTGCGGCATCGGCCCCATCACCCGGTTTGACGCCGCTGCCCTCCAGGTGAAGGTGGCGGCTGAGGTGAAGGGCTTTGACCCCGGGCGGCACGGCATGGACGTGCCCACGGCCCGGCGGATGGACCTGTTTTCCCAATACGCCTTGGCGGCAGCCCTCCAGGCCATGGAGGCCAGCGGCTTCCCAAACCCCGATCCCCAGCGCTTCGGGGTGTACGTGGGCAGCGGCATCGGCGGCATGCAGACCTTTTCCACAGAGTGCGAAAAGCTGCTGACCCGGGGCCCGGACCGGGTATCCCCCTTCTTCATCCCCATGATGATCAGCAACATGGCCGCCGGGAACATCGCCATCCGCTTTGACGCCCAGGGGCCCTGCCTGCCGGTGGTCACCGCCTGCGCCACCTCCACCCACGCCATTGGGGAAGCCTACCGGGCCATCCGCCATGGCTACGCCGACGCCATTCTGGCCGGAGGCTCCGAGGCCGCCATCACGCCTTTGGCGATGGCGGGGTTTGCCAGCTGCAAGGCCCTGTCCCTGGAGCAGGACCCCTCCGCCGCCTGCGTGCCCTTTGACCTGCGCCGCAAGGGTTTTGTGATGGGGGAAGGGGCTGGGATCGTCCTGCTGGAGGAGGCCGAGCACGCCATGGCCCGTAATGCCCCCATCTACGGGGAAATCGTGGGCTATGCCAACACCTGCGACGCCAACCATATCACCGCGCCCCATCCCGAGGGGCTGGGGGCCGCCCAGGCCATCAGGCTGGCTTTGGCGGAAGCGGGGGGCCTGGAGCCCCAGGACCGGCTCTATCTCAACGCCCACGGCACCGGCACCCCCCTGAACGACAAGATTGAAACCCAGGCCATCAAGCTGGCCTTGGGGGAGGACGCGGCCCGCAAGGCCTTGGTGAGCTCCACCAAGAGCGCCACCGCCCACATGCTGGGAGCCGCCGGGGCGGTGGAGTGCATCGCCTCGCTGCTGGCGGTGCAAACTGGCCAGGTGCCCCCCACCCTCCATTTGGATCAGCCGGACCCGGACTGCGATTTGGATTACGTGCCCCATCACTCCCGCTGCTGGCATCCCACGGTGGCCCTTTCCATCTCCTTGGGCTTCGGGGGCCACAACAGCGTGATCGCCGTGAGGAAACACCCATGAATATGAAGCAAATGAAGGATCTCCTGGCGCTTTTTTCCCAGCATGGGCTCACCCGGCTGGAGGTTTCCGAGGGGGAGATGAAGATTCTGGTAGCCCGGGAGGCTCCCGCCGCGCCCTATGTTTCCCCGGAATCCCCGGGGGTCTTTCCCCCGCCTGCGGTTCCCGGGTTCTCCGCCTTCCATGCCCCCGCTGTTCCTCTTTCCCCCCTTCAGCCTGGGGCCTCTGGCAGCACCGGCGTCCCCTCCGCCCCGGAGGACCCCAGGAGACTGCGTGCGCGTGTGCAGCGAGATCCAGCACGTCGGCGCGATAGACTTCGCGTTCCGCGGCTCGAAAATGCTGGTGAGCCCCGCGTTCAACATACCCATCGCCGAGACCAACTGCGTGAACTGCGGCCAGTGCGCGGCCGTCTGCCCCACCGGCGCCATCACCATCAAAAACGATGTGCCCGGCGTATGGAAGGCCATCTTTGACAAGAACAAGCGCGTCATCGTGCAGATCGCCCCGGCCGTTCGCATCGCGCTGGGCGAGGAGTTCGGCATGGAGCCCGGCGAGAACGTGATGGGCATGGCCGTGGCCGCGCTCAGGCGCATGGGCTTTGACGAGGTGTT
>JARKQO010000397.1 GCA_029974855.1 Eubacteriales bacterium | reverse complement strand
GGGTCGGGACTGCCGTGCTGATTGCAGGCATCCACCACCCCCGCCTTAAGTCGGATCGGGCCGCCGCTGACGAAATTGCCGCTGGAATCATTTCCTATTCGGTAACCCACGGAAAATATCCGTCGTCCCTGGCAGAAGCGGGTTTATCCCAGGACGCCCTACGCTCCATATCCCCCAGGAGCTTGTACAAGCTCGACGACCAGGGGAAACCCATTCTGTTTTACGAATCCAGCTTTATGGCTTTCGACACAATCAGCTATGACTTTGAAACCAGAACCTGGGTTTATCAGCCAGACTAACCTTTCTTTGAGAGCAGAAGATTACATGTCTTTGAAGAGCTGAGCGACGAGGGGTGGAGCGGCAACGGCTATGACTGGAATTCCATTGCCCAGGTCATCATGTCCGAGCAGCTGCCGGACTTGATGGACGTCATTTCCTTCGACCCGGAAGCGGGGATGTTCTCGGCCCAGGGGCCACGTGCCGCCCTGGAGCGTCTGGGGGCCGCCATGTCGGCCGCCTTTCAGGACGAGGAGATCCTTCGGGATCTTCTGTCCCGGGCAGAGCTGGATTAAGGGGCCGGCAACAGCCTGACGGCGCCGCTTCTTGAGGTACGGGGGGCCCTGCCCCCGCCCCTCAGGCCATGATGCTGAAGTCGATGATGATCTCCCCCGGCTGGCGGGAAACGTAATGGACGGCTACCCGCTCGCCGAAGTGCTCGGCAATCTGCTGCAGCAGGGGAATGGGGTCGTGGTCATTGCAAAAGCGCATGACCTCGCCTCTTTCCAGGGCGTTCAGGGCGCCGAAGATGGCCGCGTGGCGAAAGCGTTTGGCGATTCCCCGGGCATCGAAGGGGTGGGGGCTCTGGTTGAAGATGGGCAGGCTGCAGTCGTGCATGGGGTTTCTCCTTAGGGGGTTGGGGGAAGCGCAATCAGTGGCTGGTGCCTTCGTCTTTCTGGATCTTGTTCCAGACGTTGTACTTGCCCACCGGCTTCTTCATGGGCAGACGTTTGGTTTCCTGCAGGGTCTCCATGTCGTAGATCACCAGGGCCCCGTCCATTTCCCAGAGGCTGGCCAGGGCGTAGCGGCCGTCCTTGGTGAATTCCACGTGGGCCAGGGTCTGGCCCGGGGGGGCGGTGAATTCCTTGACCACTTCGAGCTTCTGTTTGTCGATCAGCTGCAGGACGTTCCTGCCCTCCTTGCTCATCATGGAATCCACGAAGGCGTAGGGGGACTGACTGTGGCTCCGGAGGAAGAAGCCCGGGCCCCGGGTGGGGATGTCCTTCACCACCCGCCAGTCCTTCATGCTGATCACGGTGACCTCGCCTTCCTTCAGGTTGGTGGAGGCCATCACCGGCTCCCCGTTCCAGTGGAAGGTGATGCCCGAGCCCAGGTGGGGCATGCCGGGCAGGGCCAGGTCAGCCACCTTGCGGCGGATGTCCAGGTTCACCACCTGGCCCTTGCCTTCCCGGCTGGCGCCCATCACGTGGGTGTAGCCCTGGTCGAAGAAGAAGTCGTCGAGCACCGCCTCCAGGGGCGTGCGGCGGGGGTTCAGGTAGCCGGGCTTGGCGATGGCCTCGCCCATGCGGTAGTCGTGCACCAGGCCGTCGTGGATCGGGGCCGCCTGCTCGTCGTAGCTGATTTCCCAGATTTCCGGCAGGTCCTTCATGGCGGCCACGAAGCTCCGGCGCGGCGAGGCGTCGTAGACCGCCGAGACCCGGGAGGCCTGCTTGCCGTCCAGGCTCCTGGCCTCGATCACCTTGACCAGCTTCAGGTCGCTATCGAACAGCACCAGGTTGCCGGGCAGGGTGTTGGCCACCATCACGTAACGGCCGTCACCGGAGACGGCGGCGTTGCGGGTGTTGAGCCCGGCCCGCACCTCGGCCACGGTGGTCAGGCTCCACAGGTCGAACTGGGTGATCCAGCCGTCCCGGGAGGCGAAATAGACGAAACGCCCATCCGGCGAGAATTTGGGGCCCCCATGCAGGGCGTAGCGGGAGGC
>JARKQO010000383.1 GCA_029974855.1 Eubacteriales bacterium | reverse complement strand
ATCTATGCGCTGCTGGGAGCGGTGTTTGCCGCGCTCACCTCCATTTTGGCCAAGATGGGCATTGCCGGGGTCAACTCCAACCTGGCCACCGCCATCCGCACGGTGGTGGTGCTGGTGATGGCCTGGGCCATTGTGTTTCTCACGGGCAAGCAGGAGGGCATTCCCCACATCCAGGCCCGAAGCTGGCTCTTTCTGATCCTTTCGGGGATCGCCACAGGGCTTTCCTGGCTGTTTTTCTTCCGGGCGCTGCAGCTGGGGGACGCCTCCAGGGTGGTGCCTGTGGACAAGTTCAGCGTGGTGATCACCATGGTGCTGGCCTTCCTGTTTCTGGGGGAAAAGATGAGCGCGAAGGGCTGGATCGGCGGCCTGCTCATCGCCGTGGGCACGTTGATTTTGGCGCTGTAAAGGAGCTTTCCCATGAACGATACCCTGGCCCATAAAATCAAAATGCTCCCCGACAGCCCCGGCTGCTACCTGATGAAGAACCAGGGGAAGATCATCTACGTGGGCAAGGCGGTGAACCTGAAAAACCGGGTCCGCCAGTATTTCCATGAAAGCGCCCAGCATACCCCCAAGGTCCGCTGGATGGTGGGAGAGATCGACGATTTTGACATCATCCTCTGCGATACCAATTTCGAGGCCCTGACTTTGGAATGCAACCTCATCAAAAAGCACAGGCCCTTTTATAACATTTTGCTCCGGGACGACAAGCACTATCCCTACCTGCGCCTGGACCCCAACCAGCCCTTCCCGCGCCTTACCGTGGCCCGGCAGATCGATCCCCACGACGGGGCCAAGTATTTTGGCCCCTATTATGCCGCCAGCGGCATCCGCCAGGTGCTGGAGGAGGTGCGCCGCTTTTTCCCCCTGCGGACCTGCGCCCTGAATTTGCCCCTGAAGCAGCCCCGCCGGCCCTGTATCCATTACCAGCTGGGCCAATGCCTGGCGCCCTGCGCCAATTTGGTGACCCAGGAGGAGTACGCCAAAATCCTCAAGAACGTGCTGGCCTTTTTGGGGGGCGATACCCGCCAGCTCCGGGAGGACCTGACCCGGCAGATGGAGGAGCATTCCCGGCGGATGGAGTTTGAGCAGGCGGCGGTGGTCCGGGACAAGCTGGCGGAGATCAGCCGCATGATGGAAAAGCAGCACGCCATCCAGACCAAGGACGCCCAGCAGGACCTGATCGCCGCCGTCACGGACGGCACGGACGCCCTGGTGCAGATCACCCACATCCGGGGGGGAAGGATGGAGGGCAGCCGGGGCTTTGTGATGGAGGATTCCGGTCAGGAGGAGCTCTCCGAGCTCACCGCCACCTTTTTGACCCAGTATTACGACGACCAGCACCTGATTCCCCAGGAGATTTTGGTGGAGCACCTGCCCCAGGGCCCGGAGCTGCTGCACCGGTGGCTTAGGGAGAAAAAAGGCGGGGCCGTTTCCCTGTCCAGCCCCCGGCGGGGGGACAAGCGCCGTTTGATGGATTTGTGCCTGAAAAACGCCCAGGACAGCCTGCTAAAGCACAGCATGAACAAGCAGGTGCGCTTCCGGCGCACCACCGGGGCCATGGAGGAGCTTCAGGAGGCTTTGGGGCTGCCCAGCTTGCCCCTGCGCATCGAGGGGTACGATATCTCCAACACCCAGGGGGCCCAGTCCGTGGCGGCCATGGTAGTGTTCGAAAACGGGGAGCCCGCCAAGAAGGAATACCGGCATTTTCGCATTAAGACCGTGGAGGGCCCCAACGACTTTGCCAGCCTGGCGGAGGTCATCGGCAGGCGCTTTACCCACGGCCTCCAGGAAAAGAAGGAGCGGGAGGAAGCGGGGCTGCCCCTGGAGGAGGGGCGCTTTAGCAAGCTGCCGGATGTGATCCTCATCGACGGCGGCCCGGAGCAGCTTTTGTTTGCGCGGCAGGCTATGCTCCAGGCCGGGGGCAGTGTGCCCATGTTCGGCCTGGCGAAGCGCTTTGAGGAGATCTACCTGCCGGACAAGGAGGAGCCCGTCCGCCTCAGCAAGCATTCCGACGCGCTGCACCTGGTCCAGCATGTGCGGGACGAGGCCCACCGCTTCGGCATCACCCGCCACCGGGCCCTGCGGACCCAAAACACCCTGAAAAGCGAGCTTTCCTCCATTCCCGGCATTGGGCCCAAGCGGCAGGTGGAGCTGCTGCGGCATTTCGGGAACATCCAGGCCATTTTGGCCGCCGGCCCCGAGGAACTGGCCGCGGTGCGGGGCATGAACGCCTTGGCGGCCCAGGCCGTTGCGGAGTATGCCCGGGGGAAGGAACAGTAGGGGCTGCCGCCCTCAGCGCCCGGCCAGGAAAGGCAAGGCCTTCCCTCTCACGGTGCCATCAAGATTGGGAGAACGGGGGTCTATATGTCGGTTACTATGTGAAACTATCCATCCGAACCGTTGTTCACCATTGATTATGACAAAGTGCGTGGGTTTTTCAGTGACCTCAATGGGAAAAGCTTAGCATACCCCCGCTTTCACTGGGGCCGGTGCGAGTGGATGACCACCCACGCCATGCAGGACCGGACCGCCCTGGGGAAAATTGGGCTCTGGTAAGAAAACGGCCGGATCGTTGGACTGGCGACCTATGAATCCGTTTTGGGGGACGCGTATCTCTTTACGGCCCAGGGCTACAAGTTTCTGGAGCGCGAAATGCTGGTTTATGCCAGGGAAGCCCTTTCCGGAGAGAAGGGCCTGCGGGTGCTTATCGACAACAATGACCGGGAGCTCCAAAGGATGGCGGGTAAGCTAGGCTTCAAAGCCTCCACCGACCAGGAGAACACAGCTTTGATGGATATCACGGAGGAGATTGCATATAGCCTGCCGGCGGGATATCAAATCATCAGCATGGCGGAGGGCTGGGATTTTGGCAAGTACAACGAGGTGATGTGGAGGGGCTTTAATCACCAAGGCCCTCCGCCTTGCGGGGACGCGGATATCAGGATTCGGAAGGAAATGCTGTCCAGCCCTATGGTGATCCCCGAGATTGTGCTGGCCGTGGTGGCCCCTGACGGGAGATATGTGTCCCACTGCGGGATGTGGTATACCCCCGGAGAGGAATATGCTTTGGTGGAACCGGTGGCCACGGACCCGGACTACCGGATGAGGGGGCTTGGCAAGGCGGTGGTGCTGGAAGCGGTGAAAAGATGCGGGAAAATGGGCGCCAAGGTGGCGCTGGTGGGCTCTTCTCAGCAGTTTTATTACAACTTCGGGTTTTATCCCATCCACACGGGAAGTTGGTGGACTTCCGGGGCACAGGCCTGATCCATCCGCGAGAATTTGTTCCGGAGGCAACGCTGGCGACCCTTTTTTGCGCGGCGCCACGCCAAAAACCCGCCCCGCCGACAGGCGGAACGGGCTTTTTGATAGCCGGGGATGCCCTTACGGAGCGGGGGTTTCCGCCTCGGGCTGCACTTCCACCACTTCGGTGGGAGTTTCTGCCGGAGCGGGAACGGAGGGGGGCAGAATGGCCAGCAAAGCGAAGTTCAGCACGAACAGCAGGCTGGCGATCCACACGATGGGGTGGATTTCCTTGATCTTCTTGGAAAAGACCTTGGTGAGCACGTAGGTGATGAAGCCCGCGGCGATGCCGTAGCTGATGGAGTAGCTGAGCGCCATGAACACCCCCGCGAAGAAGGCGGGTACGGCCTCCAGGAAGTCCTCCCAGTCGATCTCCTTGAAGGAGGCGATCATCATGCAGCCCACGGCCACCAGGGCGGGAGCGGTGGCGGCGGAGGGAACCGCGCTGATGAAGGAGGCCAAAAACGCGCTGGCGGCGAAGCAAATCGCCACCACCACGCTGGTGAGGCCGGTGCGGCCGCCGGCGGCGATGCCGGAGGCGCTTTCCACATAGGTGGTGGTATTGGAGGTGCCCACGATGGCGCCGATGGAGGTGGCGGTGGCGTCCGCGAAGAGGGCCTTGTCCATCTTGCTCTTGAAGCCCGTGCCGCCTTCCATGGCCTTCTCGTCTTCCTCGGAGAAGATGCCGCTGCGGCGGCCGGTGCCGATGAAGGTGCCGATGGTGTCAAAGGTATCGGACAGGCTGAAGGAGAAGATGGTGATCAGCACGATGGGCAGCTTGGTCACATCGCTGAACAGGGACCCCAGGCCCGCAACCGTGAAGATCGCGCCGAAGGTGGTGGGCAGCTGGCCCAGGGCCTCGGAGAAGGTGATGGTGTCATGCACCTGGGTGACGTTCCAGCCGGGGATCAGGCCCACCAAGGTGGTGGCGATGATGCCGATGAGGATCGCGCCCTTGACCTTGAGGAAGAGCAGCACCAGCGTGATAGCCAGGCCGATGAGGAACACCCACAGGACAGGAGCGTTCAGCAAAGACATGGCGGGCACGCCCGCGCTGAAGTTGATGAAGCTCACGTTCAGCAGGCCGATGTAGGCGATGAAGATGCCGATGCCGCCGCCGATGGCGTTTTGCAAGCTCCTGGGGATCGCCTTGATGATGTGCTTACGTACCTTGGTCACGGTAATGAGGATGTTAACAAGTCCGCAAATAAAAACCATGGAGAGGGCCTGTTGCCAGGAGAATCCCAGCTGGAAGCAAACCGTGTACACGAAGAAGGCGTTCAGGCCCATGCCGGGGGCCTGGGCGTAGGGAACATTGGCCACCAAACCCATGACCAGCGTACCGATGATGGCGGAGATAATGGTGGCAAGGAAGACCGCCCCCCACTCCATCCCCGCCTGGCTGAGGATCGACGGGTTTACCACGATGATGTAGGCCATGGTAAAGAACGTCGTCAAACCAGCGATGATTTCCGTGGAGACCTTGGTGCCGTTTTCCTTCAACCGGAAGAACTTCTCCATTTGGCGTACCGTCCCGTTCCATGATGCTATTTCTCAAGTGGAAAAAGCTTATCCTCATTATGTGGATTGTTCGGGAACTTATCCCCTTCCGCCGCAAAAGGGCGCTTACCCGGAGTGCGCCCGGCGGAGGCGGGGAGCCCCGGATCACGGCCCTTAGGGAGTTGTTTTCGGATGGATTTCGCGGAGCCCGGAAGGGCGGCGCAACCGGCCCCGGGCAGACCCGCCGGCCGCTGAACCCGAACGACTCCGCAAATGGTAAAATTTTCATTCGTACTTTCGTACTTTCACCGTTTTTTTCCGAAAACGGCCCGGGGCTCCTTGACATTCTATGGAAGGGATGGTTTAATCGGTAGGGCTTACCGGGAAGGGCGTTTTCCTGGCTCCAAAACAGAATCAGAAAGGAAGAATTCCATGCAAAAGCAAAGCGTTGGATACTTACCTCACGAAAGACCGCCCATGGGCAGGCTGTTCCTGTACGCGTTGCAACAGGTGATCGTCATGTTCCCGGCCACGGTGGCCGTGGCGCTGATTACCGGCTTCCAGGTATCCACCACCATCTTTGCCAGCGGCCTGGCGACGCTTTGCTTCATTCTGATCACCGGCAGGAAAATCCCCCTGTACTACGGCTCCAGCTTCGCTTACCTGACGGCGGTGGCCGCCAGGTGCGCCGCCGAGGGCTTTGTGAAGGTGGACGGCATTTTGCCCCCGGAAGCCATTCAATACGCCCAATTCGGCATCATCCTGTCGGGCCTGGTGTCCGTCGCGGCGGGGCTTTTGGTCCGCTTCTTCGGCAGGAACGCGGTGGAGAAGGTGCTCCCACCCTCTGTCACCGGTCCTGTGGCCATGATCATCGGCCTGACCTTGGCCGGAGGGGCCCTCAGCGACGCGCTGCCCACCCCTGCGGCCGCGGTGATTTCTTCCGCTGAAATCTGCTGGACCGTGGTCTCTTTGGTGACGCTAATCTCCACCATTTTGTACAGCAAGTACCTGAAGGGCCTGCTGGGGCAGCTGCCCCTGCTGCTGGGAGCCCTCACCGGCTGCGCGGTAGCGGGCGTGATGCTGGCCTTTGGGGTGGACCTGTTTAGGGAAATGCCCGCCACCGCCCTCAGCGCATCCCTGTGGAAGCTGGGGGATGGCTCCCTCTTCGCGGTTCCCGCTTTGACCCTTCCCAAGCTGAGCTGGACGGCTGTGGCGGCCATCAAGCCCATCGCCATCGCCACCAACCCCGAGAGCACCGCCCACATGTACCAGCTGGAGGTATATGTGGACGACGTGGCCAGGAAAAAGGGCGCCAAGATGCCCTACCGGCTCACGGACATGCTGGACCGCAACCTCATCGGCGATGGCCTGTGCGACATGATCTCCGGCGTGGTGGGGGGCCCGGCTGGCACCAACTACGGCGAGAACATCTCCACCATGGCCGTGACCCGGGTGTTCAGCGTGCCGGTGGTGGCCTGCGCGGCCCTCATCGCCGTCATCATCAGCTTCTTCACGCCCCTCATCAAGGTAATATACGGCATTCCCATCGCGGTGATCGGGGGCCTGGAGGTGTATCTTTTCGGCGCTATCGCGGCCCAGGGCATCGCCATCATGATCGACAAGAAGGTGGATATGTTCTCCGCCAAGAACACCGCTGTGATCGCCATCATTCTAATCGTTGGCCTTGGCGGCAACTACGCCTTTGGCGGAAACATCCCCTTCTTCGGTATGAACATCCCCTGCATCGCCGGGGCGGCCATCTTCGGGATCGCGCTGAACCTGCTGCTGTCTGTGGGCGAGAAAAAGGGCAAGGAGAACGAACCCCAGGAAGAGGCTCCCCAGGAGTAAATGCTGGGATAGATACGCTCCTGGCGGGCCGGAGCCTGCCAGGGGCGGTTGCAAAAGGGGCTGTAGCTTTTTCATTTTGCTACAGCCCCTTTTGTGACGCTGCTTCCCGTTACCGGCTCCGGTGCCACAGCAGCTTCTCGTAGCGCTCCAGCCCCGCGTTCCGCACCATGATCTCCAGCTCCTGGTCCCCCATGACGGTGTTGCGGCCTTCCGCGTACAGGGCGTCCACCATCTCCTTCACGGCCATCACGGTTTCGTCCTTCTTGTCCACGGTGTGGGGGGGCTTCAGGCGGAAATAGCTGTTCATCCAGTGGGCGATACCCGCCAGGCCGCTGTGGCTGTCCACCGCCACGGAGGCGGGGCGGTTCAGCAAAACGGTGGTGTCGAAGATGTTGTAAATCTCCTCGTCCTTAAGCATGCCGTCGGCGTGGATGCCAGCCCGGGTCACGTTGAAATGGCGGCCCACAAAGGGCTGGCGGGGGCTGATTTCAATGCCGATCTCCCGCTCCATGTACTCGGCGATTTCCGTGATGGC
>JARKQO010000304.1 GCA_029974855.1 Eubacteriales bacterium | reverse complement strand
GGCCGCATTGACCTGGCCCAGGCCGAGGCGGTGATGGGGGTGATCTCCGCCCAGTCCGCGGCGGCCCTGAAGGCGGAGCAGGCCCAGCTGATGGGGGGCCAGAGCCGCTTCGTGGCCCAGGCCCAGCAGGATTTGGTGGGGCTGCTGGCGGCCCTGGAGGCCCACATCGACTACCCTGACGAAATCACCCAGGAGGAGGCTATGGAAGGCCTGGCTGTTGGGTTGGAAAGTCTGATGGAAAGGCTGGCCGGGGCCATTGACCAGCGCAGCGCCCGGATTTTGCGGGAGGGGTTGCGGGTGGCCCTGTGCGGGCGGCCCAACGCGGGCAAAAGTACCTTGTTCAACGCCTTGCTGGGGGAGGAACGGGCCATTGTCACCCCCGTGCCCGGCACCACCCGGGACGCGCTTCACGGCACCTTCGCCTTGGAAGGCCTCAGCGTCCACGTGACGGACACCGCCGGGCTGCGGGAAAGCCAGGACCAGGTGGAGCGCATCGGGGTGGAGCGGGCCTGGCGGGAGGTGGCCCAGGCGGACGTGGCCCTGCTGGTGGTGGACGGCTCCCAGGCCCTGAGCCGGGAGGAGCGGGAGATGATCCAAACCCCGCTGCCCTGCCCCAGCGCTTTGCTGCTGAACAAGGAGGATTTGCCCACGGCCCTGAACCTGGAGGAGGTGGCGGCCCTGGCCGGGGAGCGGCCCCTGCTGCAGGTGTCCGCCAAAACCGGGGCCGGGCTTGACCAGGTGCGGGCCTACCTGCGGGGCTTCGCCCAGACCCCCCAGCAGCTATTGCTCACCCACGAACGGCATATGGCCGTGGCCCGGGAAGCCATCGCTAGGCTGGCCCAGGCCCGGGAGGCTTTGGAAAGCGGCCAGCCCACGGACTTTGTGGCCGTGGACCTCCACGACGCGCTGTACCTGCTGGGGCGCATCACCGGGGAAAGCGTGGATGAAAAGCTGCTGGACGATATTTTTTCACGGTTCTGCGTGGGGAAATAGCCGGGTGCTCTCCTCGTCCAGAAAGGCCGGGGTAAAGGCGCTGTGGGCGGCCTCCTTCCCCTGGAGGTAGCCCGGCAGGCCCAGGGCTTCCATGTGCTCCTTGGCCCGGGCGTATTCCCGGGGGGTCAGCCGCCGGTCCAGGCCCGGGGCCGTGGGCCCGTTCATGGGGTTATACTGGCGCATCAGGCTCACCGGGGTACCCGGGGGCAGATGCCCGGCAATGGCGTCCAAAATCGCCAGGCTTTCCTGCACTCTGAGAGGCAGCACCAGATGCCGCACCAAAGTGCCCTTTCGCAGCAGCCCGTCTCCGTCCCACACCGGCTCCCCGGTTTGGGCGCACATGGCCTGGATGGCCGCCAAAGCCACCTCAAAATAGTCCGGGGCGTTGGCAAGCGCCGCGCCGGTTTCGGCCGTGGCATACTTGAAGTCCGGCAGGAACACATCCACCAGCCCCCTGGCCGAACGCACCATCTCCACGGTTTCATAGCCGCTGCTGTTCCACACCACGGGGATGCCGGGCTTGGCGATTGCCAGGGCTTCTAGGATCACCGGGGCGAAATGGGTGGGGTTTACCAAATTCAGGTTGTGGACCCCCAGGCCCTCCACCCGGCGGAAAAGCTCCGCCAGCTCCGGGGCGGTCATCACCACTCCTCGGCGCTCATGGGAGATGGGCGCGTTCTGGCAAAAGACGCAGCCCAAGGGACAGCCGCTGAAAAACACCGTGCCGCTGCCTTTGGTTCCGCTGATACAGGGCTCCTCCCAGAAATGGGCGGCGGCCCGGGCCACCACCGGCAGCCAGCCCATACGGCAATAGCCGCTGCCCGCGTGATCCTCCCGGGGGGCATGACAGCTTCGGGGGCAAAGAGAGCATTCGGGCATGGGCGTTCAGGCTCCTTTCCGGGCAGGGTGTATGCTGTAAGATGTAGCATAGCATAGCGCGGGGGGCGGAACAAGGGTGGGTTTTCTTCTTTGGGATGCGGCGGTAAGCCGCCCGCTCCCGTCCCATCTCCCAAAACCCCCAAAAACCACATTTCTTTTTCCAATCGCCCCAAAACGCTTGTTTTTCCTGAATTGATGTGATATACTTGCTCCTGTCTGTGGGAATCACCTGATGAATTCACCCATTGAACCGATATTTGAGAAAGAAGGGTTTATCGAAAGAGTGGACATTGCCTCCTTTTCCCAACCCTGACGCCCGAACAAAATCGGGTGAGCGCCCGGGGCTTCGGCCCGGGACGCAGCTTTTGCCGAAAGCAGAGCTTTCCGGGAGGAAAATGCGAGGCAATGGTGTGCCGCTCTTTTTGGCTGCGATAGAACATCCGGGGGTGACCCTCAAAAGGCAAGGGAGGAAGCGGCGGACATGGCGAAAAAGAGTGGCGCGGCCCAGGGGGCCCGGCCTTCCCAGCAGGCGGTGGAGCGCATCGCGGAGCCCCTGGCCCGGGAAATGGGCCTGGAGCTGGTGGAGGTGACCTTCCAAAAGGAGAGCCGGGGCCAATGCCTGTGCGTGTACCTGGACAAGGAAAACGGCCTCACTTTGGACGATTGCGAGGGGTACCACAGAAGGCTTCAGCCCCTGCTGGACCATGTGGACTATGATTTTTTGGAGGTTTCCAGCCCCGGGGCGGACCGGCCCATCAAGACCCAGCGGGATTTTGAGAAGAACCGGGGCAAGCGGGTGGAGGCGAAGCTGTTCGCCCCCCTGGAGGGCAGCAAGGCCTACCAGGGCGTTTTGGAAGCCATGACCCAGGAGGCCGTTACCCTGCTGCTGGACGACGGGCAGAAACGGGAGCTTCCCCGCAAGGCCGTGGCGGTGCTAAGGCCGGTGATCTCCCTGGAGGCGCTGGAGGCGGAGGAGGAACGCTGACCATGCGCCAGCGTAAGAATATACAAGAAAGCGGGCGTCAACCATGAAGGCGACAAGAAAGAACCAGCAGGGCAACCAGCAAATGGAGATCATCGAGGCCGTGCGCGCCCTGGCCCACGAAAAGGACATCAGCGAGGATATGCTTTTCAGCGCCATCGAGGAGGCACTGAAGGCCGCCTATAAAAAGAACGTTTCCCGGGACGCCGCCGCGCCCACCAATTTGTCCGTGACCCTGAACCGGTCCACCGGGGTGGCCCATGTGCTGGCCCGCAAGACCATCACCGAGCAGGTGGAGGACCCCTCCAACCAGATCACCCTGGAGGAGGCCCAGGCCATCCGCCCGGACTACCGCATGGGCGACATCGCGGAGATCGACGTGACCCCCAGCGGCTTTTTGCGCACCGCGGCCCAAACCGCCAAGCAGGTCATCATCCAGCGTATCCGGGAGGCGGAGCAGGGCAAAATCTACGACGAGTACTCCGAAAAGGAGAACGAGATCCTCACCGCCATCGTGCAGCGGGCGGAGCCCAAGGCCGTGTACGTGGAGCTGGGCCGTACCGAGGGCGTCATGGAGCAGAGCGAGTGGATGCCCGGCGAGGAATACCACATCGACGATCACATCAAGGTCTACGTGCTGGAGGTAAACCGCAGCGGCCGCGAGATGCTGCGGGGGCCCCAGGTGCGGGTGAGCCGGGTCCACGTGGGGCTGGTGAAGCGCCTGTTTGAGATGGAGGTGCCGGAAATCGCCGCCGGGATCGTGCAGATCAAGTCCTTGGCCCGGGAGGCGGGCAGCCGCACCAAGATGGCCGTGTACTCCACCGATCCGGTGATCGATCCCGTGGGCGCCTGCGTGGGGCCCAGGGGCAACCGGGTGGAAAAGGTGGTGGCGGAGCTGAAGAACGAGAAGATCGACATCATCAAGTGGTCCTCCGACCCCGCCGAGTTTATCGCCAACGCCCTGAACCCCGCCCATGTGCTCAGCGTCTTTGTGGCTGAGAACGAGAAGGCCTGCCGGGTGGTGGTGCCCGATAACCAGCTGAGCCTTGCCATCGGCAAGGAGGGGCAGAACGCCCGGCTGGCCGCGAAGCTCACCGGCTGGCGCATCGACATCAAGAGCCAGTCCCAGGCGGCCCAGATGTTCGACATGGAGGGGGCCCTGGCCCAGGAGCCGGAACCCTACCCGGAATACTACGAGGAAAGCCTGCCCCAGGGAGGATACGACAGCGTGGCCATCCCGGATTTGATGGAGGAGCCCCTGGAGCTTCCCTATGACGAGGACGATACCCTGTAAGGAAGGAAGGCAAGCGGGATGGTGAAGCCACGCAAGATCCCCCTGCGCATGTGCGTGGGATGCCGCGAGATGAAGCCCAAGAAGGAGCTGATCCGCGTGGTGCGCTCTCCCGAGGGCCAGGTGACCCTGGACCCCACGGGCAAAAAGGCGGGCCGGGGCGCATACGTTTGTTACAGCCCCGAATGCCTGCGCCGGGCCCTGAAGCAACGGCAGCTGGACAGGGCCCTGGAAACCAAGCTGGACGAGGCGGCCAACCAGCAGCTTACCGCCACCATGCAAGGGCTGCTGGCAGCCAGGGAGGAAGCCCAGTGACCGGAGAGGCAGCGAACAAGGTGGCCGGGTTTCTGGGGCTGTGCACCCGGGCGGGCCGGCTGAGCTTCGGCCAGGAGGCCTGCGTGAACGCGGTGCGCAAGGGCGAGGCGGCGCTGGTGCTGCTGGACGAGGGGGCTTCCGGGAACACCCGCAAGCGCCTGTACAACGCCTGCCAGACCCACGGGGTTCCCCTGTACGGCATGCCCCCGGGCCGGATTGCCCAGGCCGTGGGCAAGGATGGCCGCATGGCGGTGGTCATCGGGGGCGGAGGCATGGCCCAGAAGCTGCTGGAGCTGCTGAGGGCCGAAGAACCCATGAACGAAGGAAGTCCCATTCTCAAGGAATGAATCGGATACTCAACGGCAGGCCGGGGGCCAATGAAGGTACAGCCTAAAAAATGCGGGGGTGCAAGGGGTACGATGACCAAAGTGAAACTCAAGGATGCCACAAAGGAGCTTCTCAGCGGAGCCGAGGAAGTGCTGGGCAGCACGCAGAGCTTGCGCAAGGGCGCGGACGAGCTGATGCAGATGGTGCGGAAAATGGAAAATCAGTTCGCCCGCGAGGAAGAGCAGCGCAGGGCTGAGGAGAGGCAGGCCGAGGAGGCCCGCTTGGTGCAGCAACACACCAAGGCCTTCACCATGCCTGACGCGGAGGAAGAGAAGGCTCCCGTGGAAGTGAAAAAGCCGGAGCCCCAGGCCCAGGCCCCCAAGGAACCGGAGCCCGAGGCCCGGAAGGCCCCTGCCCAGGAGGCTCCCGCCCCCGAGGAGCCGGCCAAGGTTGTGGCCCAGGCCGCCCCGGCGGTTCAGGCCGCCCCGGTCGCGACCGCGGCCCCCGCCGCCCCCGCGCCTATTGCGGCAGCCGCCCAGCCGGCGCAGCCCCCGGCTCAGCCCGCAGCCCCGGCAGCTCCGGTGGCCCAGGCCGCTCCGGCAATCCCGGCCGCCCCGGCAGTTCAGGCCGCCCCGTCGGCGACCGCTGCG
>JARKQO010000301.1 GCA_029974855.1 Eubacteriales bacterium | reverse complement strand
CCCTCCGCAAGCGGAGGGGGCTGGACGTTGTGGGGACGGGGGACCGGGGGTGGCGGCCTGGCGGCCTTACCCCCGGCTACTGTCTGAAACCCTTTCAGGGTTTTGAAGACGGGTTGGGGAAGGGTACGGGAGGTCCCGAATTGATGACGGGCGTTGCGAGGGCGTGGGGCGTGTGGAGACGGGACGTCTCCAACCCCGAAGTAATTCAGGGTCTGGATGGGGGCTGGGACGTCTCGTCCCAGGAAGTTCTGGGTCGCGAGGGCGCGGGAGGTTTGGAGACGGGACGTCTCCAACCCCGAAGTAATTGATGGTGTGGATTGGGGCTGGGACGTCTCGTCCCAGAAGGTCTTCGGTTGCGAGGGGAGGCCACGGCGACGAGATGTCGCCGCCCCCGAGGGGGTGGACCTGACCGCGGATGATGCGGATGGCACGGATAGGAAAGAGTCGGAAAGAGTGGCGGCAAGCATTGCGCTGTCAGGGACAAGCGACTTTGCCCGCCCTGTGCGGCGTCTCCCTTATCCGCGAAATCCGCGAAATCCGCGGTCCCTTCTTTGCTGGTCACGCGTAGGGCATCCTTCCTGGGCTCGGCGCGCCGCACCTCAGCCTTCAGGCTTCGCGGTAGGGTGCGCAGGCCCGCAGACCACGCAGATGGACGCAGAACTGAGCGGGGCCTCGGCGCGCACAGAGTACGTTCGCTCCGAGGGAGGCTCCCTCGATGAGCTTTCTTTCGTCGCCGTGGAATCGCGGAGCATCCCGATTCATCGGGACTGACGGCTTGCAGCAACTCCGGGATGCCGCCACCCCCAACCCCCTCCGCCAGCGGAGGGGGCTGGAATTTTGGGGACGGGGGACCGGGGGTGGCGGCCTGGCGGCCTTACCCCCGGCTACTGTCTGAAACCCTTTCAGGGTTCTGGAGAGGGGTTGTGGCTGACGCTTCCGTCCGGCACGAACGCGGGGACGTATTGCTGCGCGTATGACGGCAACGGGAACGTGATGGGGCTGGTGAGCGCCGCCGACGGTTCCGTTGCCGCACGGTACGAGTATGGCCCCTTCGGGGAAGTCGTCCGCGCCACCGGGCCGATGGCCAAGGCCAAACGGCAGGCGGCTTGCCTTGCGCGCGCGGTTTGGGGCAAGCTGCCACCCGGTGATGGGTACCCGGAGTCAACGCCTTCTGCGAAGCCGCTATGCGGCAGCCGTCTTGGCCGGCCTGTTTCTGGCTGCGGCTTTCCCGAAGCTGGGCCTGGCCGGTCTGGCCTGGGTCGCCCCCGGTTTGATGGCTGCAGCAGCCCTGGGGCAGGGGCTGGGGGACCGCTTTCGCCTTGGGTATGTGGCCGGGTTGGCCTATGCGCTTTCGGCCTATTATTGGCTGCTCTTGATCCCGTATCGGTGGCTCGGGCTGCCGCTGGCACCGGCCCTCGGCTGGATTGGCCTCGCGGCCTACCTCGCCCTTTACCCCGCCCTCTGGGTGTGCGCGTTGTTCCTCTTCCCGCTTCGGCCTGGCACAGCCCTGTCCGGGTCAGCCGAGCCGGGCTCACGCCTCGAGTTCCCGCGGAGCTGGCTGGGACGGCAAGCCTGGTGCCTCTATGGGGCGGCGGCCTGGGTCGCCTTGGAGATCGGCGTGTCGCACCTGTTCACGGGGATGCCGTGGAATCTCTTGGGCGTTTCGCAATACCAGTTGCTGCCGCTGAT
>JARKQO010000276.1 GCA_029974855.1 Eubacteriales bacterium | reverse complement strand
TTCTCACCGCCGCCGTACAGAACATGAAACGCATCGCCAAAGCTTTTCCTCCTCTCTTTGATTCTATTTTCCTCTTCTTGAATATGTTCAAAGGGCATGATTTCGCGCAAAAATCATGCCCTTTGTCGATCGTCTGAAATCGCGGCTTTCCAGCCGCGATTTCTTTGTATCAAACTTGCGTCCGATCATGGCGGAGAGTTAGGGATTTGAACCCTAGGTGGGGTATAAGCCCACACACGATTTCCAGTCGTGCGCCTTAGACCACTCAGCCAACTCTCCATGGGGCTGTCATCCCTGTCCAGGAATGGCAACATGGTGCATTATACAAGCTCAATGGCTTTGTGTCAAGGGTTCGGGCCGAATTTTGTGTCAGTCGGGAGCAGGAAAGGGTCAGGCGGCTGGCCGGGGAAAACCGAAGGCCGTGCCAAACCAGCCAGGCCTGCAAAACCACACCCAACCAGCAGCCCCCTACTTACTCCTGGCTATGCTCCCCTTGTGCAGCCCACTCCTGCCCAACCGCATCCAGGGCATCCTGTCCATTATCCACAGCAACAGCCATGGCGGCATTGCCATGTTCCACGGCATGCTCCGCTTCCGGCTCTTCCGTTTTGCCGTTGCCGCCCGCCTCAGCCACTTTCTGGTGCTTGGGCTTTTCCCCCTCGCTCTCCACGGCGGCATAGCGCTGGGCCCGAAGCACGCTCAGGCGCTCGTCCAGGTCGCTGGCCTCCTGCAGCATCCCGTTGAGGGGCTCGGGCAGCATGATGCCGTTTTGCCAAAGGTCGTAGGCCTTTTGGGTAAACTCCGACATGATCTCCCGCCGGCGGGTTTCCAGGTTGATCTCCGCCACCTTGAATTTCGCGTTGCTGGCCAGGTTGGAAGCGGAGGTGGCAACCACTTCCACACCTCTGAGCCACGCCAGCTTTACTCTGTTCACAAACCTTGTCATTGCCGCTTCCTCCTAATGATGATAGAGATCGTCCCGCAGGCGATATAGGGTCGCCCCGCGTTTCTTCCTGTTGAAAACGTCGATCCACCAAGAAACCGGCGCGTCCGCGTCATATTGCAGATATCCCCAGCGGGCGCCGTCCACCCGGGTGCCCCGCATGTTGCTGTCCGTCCAGCGGATCATTTCGGTCTGGGGGTCGTAGACCGCGATGATGTACATGCTGTGGGGGCCGTTTCCGCCGCCGTAGTAGCCTACGATCTGGAAGAAATCTCCTTTGCGGATCTGCACCAACAGCTTTCTGGCCAGCTCCGCGTTTTCCTCCCGGCTCAGGTTGTCGTCGTACTTGAATTGGGCCGCGATCTCAAAGGGGCTGCCGTCGGCGGCGGTTTCGGGCTTCCACTCGATGCCGTAGTCGTAGGGAGCACAGTTCTTTTTGCTGTTGTTTACGGGCATATGCAGCGCAAGCTCCGGGTATGCCAGCATCCGGTAATCCTTGGCGAAGGTGTCAAACAACCGCATCACGAAGTTTTTGCAGACCCCGATATCGTAGTCCGTTTCCGCCGGGGCGAACTGGTAGCGGCGGTCCTTGGAGTTGGCATAGGCCAGCGCGATCATCTTTTCGATCAGCTCCTCCTTGGGAGAGGGGATCTCCAGGCGCAATTCGGTCACGGCCTGGTTCCCGTCGGCCCCGGGGATTCCGTATCCCCGCACCAGCAGCGTAGCGCCCTGGGTTTGGGGGCTTTCAAAGGTGAAGGTATGCTTGGCCTCCGGGGGATCGGAGAGGAAGGTCTGAATACTCTCCTGGGTCTCCAGCTCCAACTCGATAAACTGCACATGCTCCCCGCCCACATGGACGGTCAGGGAGATGGCGCTGTCGTAGCTTGCGCCCTTGGCCGGGGCCAGCACGTACACATAAGGCGGGTAAGAGGCATCCGCCAGGGAAACCTCCTCCAAATCCTGGGTGGCCTGGGCGCCGGGGAGAAAAAATACTGCGAAACAGGCCGCAGCACACAGCGATACGGCCCAGCCCAGCCTTCCGCCCTGCCGCAACACCCATCACCTCCTCCTTAGTATACCATACTTTGGGGCGGCGGAAGCACAAAAAGCGCCGGGCAAAAAAGCTTTTACATCAGAAGGCTCACCAGTGCACCCGCAGCGCGTCGCTCTCGCAAAAGAAGCGGGTTTCCTCAAAGGGCAGAATCTCTCCGTCCAGGTTCAGGCGCATGCCCGGGGAGCTCAGCAGAACGCTGGGGGCCCGGTAGTGATGGGCGACTTTGTAGTTCATCAGCTTGCCGGTAAGCAGCCCCGGCAGGTAGAAAGGAATCTTCCAGCGGGCCACGGCGTCCACCACGATGATGTCAAACAGGCCGTCTGCCACATCCGCCACCGGGGCGATGGGGATGCCCCCGCCAATGAACCTGCCGTTGGCGATGGAGCAGATCATGAACCTCCCGTCCAGCTTCGCCTGGTCGCCAATCTCAATGTGCATGAGGGCGGGCCGGAAGTTCTTGATGGCCCGCAGGACGCCGTATAGGTAGGGCAGCATGCCCTTAACGTATTTTTTGGCGGTCAGCGCGTAGTCCAGCACCATCACGTCAAAGCCCACGCCGCACACGTTCAAAAAGAAGCGGTCGTTGAGGATGCCGGTGTCCACGGCCCTGGGGGAATGGGAGAGGATGAAATCCAGCGCGGGCTGCCATTTGCGGGGCAGGCCCAGGGCCTTCACGAAATCGTTGCCCGTTCCGGCGGGTAAAATGCCCAGGGCGCAGTCCGTGTGGATCAGCCCGGACCCCGTTTCGGACACGGTGCCGTCCCCGCCCACGGCGATCACGGTTTGCACGCCCCGGGCAGCGGCGGCCCTGGCCAGCTCCGTGGCATGGCCGGAGTATTGGGTGTGGAGAACCTCGTGCTCCACAGAGCGCTCCAAAAGATACGCGTGGGCCAAAGCGCCCACCGCTTTGGCCTCCCCATTCCCCGCCACTGGATTGACAATGAGCTGGATCATGGAATTCACTCGCCTTTCACGCAGTTTCGGGGTGGGGATTCTGCTGCAAAGTATTCTACATGTTTCGCCACCAAAAGTAAAGAACTGGTATCCGCAAAAATATAGGGCAAAAGCGCCCCGAAATTTTCAAAAAAACCCTTTACATCTCCGCCCGATCGCGCTATAATACACGAAATTAGGGAAGACGCAACCCTGATGGATTGTGAGGCATGACCATGACGCATGCTGTTCCGGTAGCCAGCTATTTTTATTTCTTTAGCTTTACCTATGATAAGGTAAGGCTTATTGGCGTTAGCTGACCGGGATGCTTGCCTCGCTTGGGTGAAGGCTGGTGAACTCCTACGGCAGACGCCGCGGGGGTTCTTTTTTTCACAAAAACGCGGGAGGAAAGAGGAGGGGAAAGCCATGATCGTTCTGATTAAAAAGGATTCCCGGCAGGAGGAAATCACCAGGCTGATCCGCTGGTTGGAGAACCTGAGCTTACAGGTCCACGTGTCCCAAGGCATGCTCCAGACCATTCTGGGGCTGGTAGGGGACACCAGCCGGGTGGACATCGACCTGGTCCGCTCCATGGAGATCGTGGAGGACGTGAAGCGGATTCAGGAGCCCTACAAGAACGCCAACCGCAAGTTCCACCCCCAGGATACGGTGGTCCGGGCTGGGGGCGCGGAGCTTGGGGGCGGAAACCTCACCTTCATCGCCGGGCCCTGCTCTGTGGAAAGCGAGGAGCAGATTTGTGAGGTGGCCCGGGCGGTGAAGGCCTCCGGGGCCACCATGCTCCGGGGCGGCGCCTTCAAGCCCCGTTCCTCTCCCTACGCCTTTCAGGGCCTGGGCAAGGAGGGCCTCCGGCTGCTGCTGACGGCCAAAAAAGAAACCGGGCTCCCCATTGTCACCGAGGTGATGGACTCCAGCCAGCTGCCTCTGTTTGAGGAGGTGGACGTGATCCAGGTGGGGGCCCGGAACATGCAGAACTTTGAGCTGCTGCGGGAGCTGGGGCGGCAGAAGAAGCCGGTTCTCTTGAAGCGCGGCCTCTCCAGCACCTTGGAGGAGCTGCTCATGAGCGCGGAGTACATCATGGCCGGGGGGAACGAGCAGGTGATCCTCTGCGAGCGGGGTATCCGCACCTTTGAAACCTCCACCCGCAACACTTTGGATTTGTCGGCGGTGCCCATGCTGAAGCAGCTCACCCACCTGCCCGTGGTGATCGACCCCAGCCACGCCACCGGCATTTCCCGGCTGGTCCGCCCCATGGCCTTGGCGGCGGTGGCGGCGGGGGCGGACGGGCTGATCATCGAGGTGCACAACAACCCGGCCTGCGCTTTGTGCGACGGGCCTCAATCCTTGACCCCTCCCGCCTTCGACCAGCTGGCCCGGGCGGCCCGGCTGGTGTACGAAGCGGTGCAGGCGGGCAAGGAGGTGGGCTGATATGGTGGTGGGCATCCTGGGGCTGGGCCTCATCGGAGGCTCCATGGCCCAGGCCTTGAAGGCCTTTACCGGGCACAGCGTCTACGGGCTGGACCGGGACCCGGCGGTGCTCCAAAGGGCTCTGGCCGAGGGAGCCATCCATGGAGAGCTGGAGGGAGCGGCTCTCCAGCGCTGCGATCTGCTGCTGCTGGCCCTCTATCCCCAGGCTGCGGTGGACTATGTGCAGCGCCATGGGGACGGGATTCCCCAGGGGGCCTGCGTGGTGGATTTGTGCGGGGTGAAGGAGCCCGTCCGGCAGGGCATCGCGCCTTTGGCTGCCCAAAGGGGCTTTTGCTACGTGGGGGGCCATCCCATGGCGGGGCGGGAGCTCTCCGGCTACGGGGCCGCCAAGGCGGAGCTGTTTGCGGGGGCGTCCATGCTCCTTTGCCCCGAGGAGGGCACTTCCCCCGAAACCATGACCATGCTGGAGGGGTTCTTCCGGGCTTTGGGCTTTGCCCGGGTGGTGCTCACCACGGCCCGGGAGCACGATACGATCATCGCCTACACCTCCCAGCTGGCCCATGTGCTTTCCAACGCCTATGTGAAAAGCTCCCTGGCTCTGGACAGCGCCCGGTTTTCCGGCGGCAGCTTTCAGGACCTTACCCGGGTGGCTCGGCTGAACGTGGACATGTGGACGGAGCTGTTTCTGCTGAACCGGGAGGCCCTGATCCGGGAGATCGACGGGCTGTGCGAACGGCTTTCCGCCTACGGGGCCGCGCTGCGGGCCCGGGACGGGGAGAGGCTGGCAGCCCTGCTGCGGGAGGGCTGCGATTGGAAGGCGCGCATTGCGGCAGAAAAGGAGGCCATCTCATGACAACCATTCCCATCGACGCCGGGCGGCCCTATCCGGTGCATATCGGTTCCGGCCTGCTGGGGGAGGTTGGGGAACGGGCCGCCGCGCTGCGTTCCCCCTGCCTCATGGCTTTGGTGATGGACGAGAACGTGGCGGGGCATTACGGCCCGGCCGTGTCCCAGTCCTTCGGCAAGGCGGGGTTCCGGGTGCTGGAATACCGCTTTCCTCCGGGGGAAAGCTCCAAGAGCTTCCAGCGCCTGTCCCACCTGCTGGAGTTTCTGGCCCAAAGCGGCCTGGGCCGGGGGGACTTGGTGGCGGCCCTGGGGGGAGGCGTCACCGGGGATTTGGCGGGCTTCGCCGCCTCGGTATACCAGCGGGGCACGGCCTATGTGCAAATTCCCACCACCCTTTTGGCCGCCGTGGACTCCTCGGTGGGAGGCAAGACCGCCGTGAATCTGGCCTCGGGCAAGAATTTGGCCGGTACCTTCTGGCAGCCGGAAATGGTTTTGTGCGACTGCGCCACCTTTGCCACCTTGCCCAGGCGGCAGCTGGCCTCCGGCGCGGCGGAATGCGTGAAATACGCCATGCTGGGGGACCCGGGCCTGCTGGACACCCTCACCCGCTACGGGCTCAACGCCCCCTGGGAGGAGACCGTTCCCCCCTGCGTCCGCTATAAGGCGGAGATTGTCCGCTTGGACGAGCGGGAGGCAGGGCCCCGCCGGTTGCTGAACCTGGGCCACACCTTGGGCCACGCTGCGGAAAAGCTCAGCGGCTACGCCTTGCCCCATGGGGAGGGGGTGGCCATGGGCATGATGATCCTCACCCGAGCTGCGGAGAAAAAGGGCATCTGCGAGGCGGGCACGGTCCGGCGCTTGCAAGGAGCCCTGGAGGCTTTGGGCCTTCCCACCGCCTGGGAGGGCGACCCGGAGGCGCTGGCCCAGGCGGCCTTGGGGGATAAGAAGCGCCAGGGGGAGGAGATCACCCTGGTGCTGCCCCGGAAGGTAGGGGAGTGCGGGCTTTACCCCATGCCCATTGCGGAGCTGCTGCCCTGGGTCCGCCTGGGCATGGAGGAGGCCTTATGAACATCCGCTGCCATCCCGGCCCTCTGCGGGGGGACATCCGCGCCATCCCCTCCAAGTCCGACGCCCATCGGCTGCTGATTTGCGCTGCCTTAGCGGATAGGTCCACCACCATCCGCCTGCCCCGCTGGCAGGGGGAGGATATCGCCGCCACCCTGCGCTGCCTGACGGCGCTGGGGGCCTCCTTTGTCCAGAAGGAAGATACCATCTCGGTCACCCCCATTGCCGAGCCTTCCCCTTCCCCTGTGCTGGACTGCGGGGACAGCGGCTCCACCCTCCGGGACTTGCTGCCTGTGGCGGCG
>JARKQO010000253.1 GCA_029974855.1 Eubacteriales bacterium | reverse complement strand
CCCATCCAGGCCGCCATCGGCGGCAAGGTCATCGCCCGGGAAACCGTGAAGGCCCTGCGCAAGGACGTGCTGGCCAAGTGCTACGGCGGCGACATCACCCGCAAAAAGAAGCTGCTGGAAAAGCAGAAGGAGGGCAAGAAGCGCATGCGCCAGTTCGGCAGCGTGGAGGTGCCCAGCGAAGCCTTCCTGGCGGTGCTGAAAATGGACGACAAGTAGGCCGCTTCCTTAACACAGGAAAAAAACAGCTCCCTGACGCAATGGCGTGAAAACCCGCCGGAGAGGAACCCTCCTTCTCCGGCGGGTTTTTCGCGCTGTCTCCGCTTTTGCTAAGCGCCGTCGCCGAAGCAGTGGTCCCAAGGGATGTCCTATGGTACCGCAGGAATCCCCCAAAAAAGCCCCAAAAACAATTTGTCGAAGCGGCAGGAAACCAGGCTATCAAGATTGAATAAATACGGGTTGTATACATCATTGGCTCTGGTCTGATTGGCTGCTTGCCTCTTAGGGGGTGGAGAAATCTTTACGGAACAAACACAGGGGACCTATCCTGAAGAAATCAACCTGATCGATCTGTTCATCTGGCTCTCCAAGGGAAAATGGCTGATTCTGATCTGTATCGTCCTTTTTTCGACGGTCATGTATCAATATGAAAAGCATACGTATGTTCCCTCCTTTACAGCCACCGCTTCCATGGTGGTGAACGCAAAAGCCAAACCCTACATCGGCCCGGACGGCACCGCCCAGGTCACGGTAAACGATGTGACCCTGGCCCGGAACCTGGTCGCCACTTATACGGAGATCATGAAAAGCAGCCGGGTGATGCGCTATGTTCTGGAGGACCTTAAGCTGGATATGCCGGAGGAACGGCTCCGCTCCTTTGTAAAGCTCACATCCTTGAAGGATACGCAACTCCTCTATCTTCAGGTTACGTGCCCTGACTCCTTCCTGGCCATGCGGGTCGCCAATTCCATCATGCGGGTGGCCCCCCAGGCCATGATGGAAACGGTGGAAATCGGCTCCATCAACGTACTGGACTATGCTATGCTTCCGGCGCATGCCGATCCCAGCAACACGCTGAAAAACAGCGCTATGGCAGCCTTGGTGGGCCTGGTGCTGGGGTGTGGGATGGTTGTGGCCTACAACATGCTTGCCCCCAAAATCGATACCTCCAAAGATATTGAAGCCGGGCTTTCCCTGAAAACGCTGGAGGAAATCCCGCACATCAAAAAATCGCCTTCCCGGCAAAGCCTCCTCCTTACCTCCAAGCAGGTAAAGGCGGAGCATTTTTATGCCGAATCCTATATGCGCTTGTGCATCGCGGTGCAGCATCTGTGTATGAAAAATCGGACCAAAAAAATCATCATCACCAGCAGCATCCCCCATGAGGGGAAAACCACGGCCGCGGCCAACCTTGCCATCAGCCTGGCGCGAAGCGGGCGCAGCGTCCTGCTGGTGGACGCGGATTATCATCATCCGATGGTACACAAGGTGTTTGGCGTCAAATGGGTACACCACCATGGAGAAGACGGCGCGGATTTGGTTTTGGATGTAACCCAGATGAACTGGGACATCTATACCCTTCCCAACGGCATTGATGTGATGGGGAGCGCCGGCAAGGATCATCGCTTTATCTCTTCCGCGCTATCTGAAAGGGTGGCGGCCGTTCAGGAATTCTATGAGTATATTATCTTTGATACTCCTCCCGCAGGCCTGGTTTCCGATCCCATGAAGCTTTCCCAGATCGTGGACGGGGCGATCGTGATTGTCAAGCAACGGGCCTGTAGGAGAAGCGTTTTGCAAAAAACAGTCGCGAACCTTCAAAAGGCGGAGATCCACATCCTGGGCTGCGTACTCAATGACGCCCGCCATTCCCTCATGGGGAAGCATTATTACGGCAAGTATAAGGAATATTATCAAAAGACAGCCGTATGACGGCCTGTGGAGGCAGGGTGAAGGAATTGTGGTCCCACGGCACGGGGGAAACCGCCAATCCGCACCGGTCATCTCCGCCTTTGCCAGGCATGGGGCGGGGTCCGGGAGCCTTGCCTGGAAGCCGTGGACGCGTGTTCCCTTGTGCAGAACAAAATTTTTCGAATGCCCTTGCCAAAGCCATACAGGGATGATAGAATAGACAGGCTGTTAACCATGCGAAACTCCCGTTAGGAGGTGTAAAATATGGGCCATTTTTGTGAAGTATGCGCAAAGGGTACGATGAGCGGCCACAAGGTCAGCCACTCCAACCGTAAGACCAACCGCGCCTGGGCTCCCAACGTGCAGCGCGTGCGCGTGGAGGTCGGCGGCAGCGTCATGCGGCTGAACGTGTGCACCCGTTGCCTGCGCAGCGGCTACGTCAAGCGCGCTCTGCCCACCAAATCCTCCGCGGAGGCCTAATGGGAGCCCCTTGAACTTTGTCTCATCATGAAAAGCCACCTCGCGGCGCGGGGTGGCTTTTTGGCGCGATTCCTTCGCCGCCTACGCCAGCGGCCTGGTGACGGTGCGGTTCCCCTCTGTGCGCTCCACCTGATAAAAGCCGATCAAATTGCTGGGGTGATAGCGGCGGTAGGCCTCCAGCACGGCGTCATACTCATCCAATTCAAAACGGATGCTCAGGCCGCAACCCACGGCCACATCCCGGGGCGTCGTAATAATCGATACCCTCGCCCCTTCCCGGCGAAGCACGTTTTCAAACTTCATCACCTGCTGGCGAGAGCGAAACGAGGCAATCCCAAAAGCTTCATTCATGGGTTCATATCCCCCTTCCTTCCTCATACAGTATACGGCGACCCCCAGGGAAGGTGTGGAGGGGGGCCGCCTCCCAACAGAAGAAAGGGGGCCCTCATGATTTATCTGGACAACGCGGCCACGTCATTTCCCAAGCCGCCCATGGTGGCCCGGGCCATGGCGGGCACCCTGAACCGCATCGGGGGCAACCCGGGCCGGTCCGGACACCGGCTCTCCCTGTGCGGCGGGCGGGTGATTGAAACCTGCCGGGAGATGCTGGCCGAGGCCTTTGGCCTGCCGGGGCCGGAGCAGGTGATCTTCACCTCCAACTGCACGGAATCGCTGAACATCGCCCTGCGGGGAACGTTGTTTGAAGGGGACGAGGTGTTGGTGTCCCACAGTGAGCACAACGCGGTGATGCGGGTGCTGAAGGGCTATGAGCAGCAGGGGCTCCTCAAGGTGGTTCCCCTCGAGCCGGACAGCCGGGGCTTGCTGAGCGCCGAGGGCCTTCGGGCCGCCATCACCCCCAAAACCGCCCTGTGCGTAATCTGCCACGCCAGCAACGTCACCGGGGTGGTCCAGCCCGTGGCCGCCATCTCTCCGGTGCTCAAGGCCCACGGCATCCCCCTGCTGGTGGACGCGGCCCAGACCGCCGGGGTGCTGGACGTGTCCCCCGCCGCCTTGGGGGCGGACATGGTGGCCATGTCCGGGCATAAGGGCCTGCTGGGGCCCCACGGCACCGGGGTGCTGCTGCTGGGCCAGGGCATGGCCCCCAGGCCCCTGATGACCGGGGGTACAGGCTCCCAAAGCGAGAGCATGCTGCAGCCCACCGCCCTTCCGGACCGGTATGAAAGCGGCACGGCCAACCTGCCGGGCATCGCGGGGCTATTGGTGGGGGCCCGGTTCGCCTTCCGGCACCGGGCGGAGATCGAGGCCTATGAATCCCAGCTGGCAGGGCGGATGCGGGAGCAGCTGGCAGGGATCCGGGGCGTGCGGCTTTTGGGGGACCCCCAGGCCCCCAAGGTGGGGGTGGTGAGCTTTGTGCCGGAAAACGTGGACGGAGGGGCCATGGCGGATACCTTGGCCCGGCAGGGCTTCGCCATCCGGGCGGGGCTGCACTGCGCTCCGGCTATGCACCAGTGGCTGGGCACCACCCAGACCGGGGCCTGCCGGGCCAGCGTGGGCATTTACAACACCGAGGAGGAAGTGGACCGCTTCGCCGGGGCGGTGGCCAGGCTGATGCGGGAGGGCCTGCGCTAGGCCCGGGCCTACCAGAATTCTTCGTCCCTGTCCCTGGGCTTGTACCACCGGCACAGCACGCACAGGGCCAGGCAGATCACCGCCGGAATGGAATAAAACCACAGCCCCGTCACCAGGTACAGCAGCGCCAGGCCCAGCCCATACAGGAAGTAGCCCTTGGCCCGGCCCGGGGAGAGCACATGCTCCACCCACCGCCTCCAGCCCAGGGGCCGCCGCCCCCTTTGGGCCATGCCGCTGAGCTCCTCATCCGTGGCGGGGGAGGCGTGCCCCGCCAAGCGCAGCAGCTCCTCCCTGGGGACAACCTTGATGGGGGGCTTGGCGCTTTCCGTGTAGGCCTTCCCCTCCCGGCTCAGGGGGGCGGTAAGGCAGATGATGCACCGGGCCGCCTTGTGCTGCATGCATTCCTTATGGATGTCGATGATCTGCTGCACCGTGACGCTCATGCTCTTGTGCTGGGCGATAAGCTGCACCAGCGCCGGCTCCCCCTTGAAACGGCACAGCACCCCCTTGTCCGTAGTTTTTTGCATTTCCAAAGAGGCCTTGGTCCCAAGCCACAGCACCGCCTGAAAGGCCGCCCGGCGGGCGGGCATCAGCAGCAGCCGGTCCAGGGCCAGCTCCCCGCCAACGCTGCGGCGCAGCTGCTTCTCCTTCCGTTGGAGCGACAGCGCCTCAAAGCGCCGCAAGGACAGCCACAGCAGGCACCCAAAGGCAAAGCCCGCCGTGAAGGCCGGCAAGGTGACGCCCCATAAAAACAGAAACCAGCCCATGCCGAACCCCACCACCGCCAGCCGCAGCAACAGCCGGTCCAAAGCGGTGGCCAAGGGGGTTTTGTGTTGGTATTGCTCCATAGCGGTCCCTCCCATGCAAAGGCTTCCCCTTTTGCCATTTTTTTAGTATAATGGAGGTAGCCGATACGGCAAAGGAGGCGCCGCCCTTGTCCAAGGACCCCGGGGAAGCCAAGAAAAAGGAGCCCTCCGCCAAGGAGCGCCTGGGCATCATGGGGGGCAGCTTCAACCCCATCCACAGCCGCCATCTGGAGCTGGCCTCCTGCGCCTTGGCCGAAGCAAACCTCTCCCGGGTGCTGTTTCTGCCCACGGGCAACCCGCCCCACAAGCGGACGGGTCTGGCCCCGGCCCAGGACCGCTTTGAAATGACCCGGCTGGCCCTCATCGGCAAGCCCCTGTTCACTGCCTCCTCCCTGGAGATGGAGCGGGTTGGCATCATCTACACCCTGGACACCTTGCGCCTTTTGAAGCAGCAATTCCCCTCCGCCGAGCTGTACTACATCATCGGGGAGGATACCTTGCTGGATTTGCCCAACTGGCATAAGCCCGACGAGGTCTTTGCCCTGTGCCGGTTCCTGGTGAGCCGCCGGGGCAGTGGGAACGCGGCGGACCATCCCCTCCGGCAGGAGCTGGAGGCCCGGGGCGCGGATTTTACCTTCCTCTCCTTACCCCCTTTGGACATTTCCTCCACCGCCATCCGGGAGGCCCTGGCCCAGGGCCAGGAACCCCCGGAGCTTTTGCCGCAGGTGATGGAATACATTGAGATCATGGGGCTGTACGGGGTGCCCCCTTCCCCTCCCGCAGCAGCAACCCTGTACGGGCCGCTGCGGGAGGCCCTCAGCGACAGGCGCTTGCTCCATTCCCTATTAGTGGCCTATACCGCCCGCCGCCTGGCACGGCGCCATGGCCAGGACCCGGCCACAGCCGCTTTGGCGGGCCTGCTCCACGATTGTGCCAAATGCATCCCCCTCATGGAGTTGCAGCGGATTGCCAAAGAGCAAAGGCTGCTGGTGGACAAGGAAACCCTGGCAAACCAGAACCTGCTGCATGGCCCCGTGGGCGCGGCTTTGGCCCGGAGCCGCTACGGCGTGGAGGACCCCAACATTCTCTCGGCCATCGGGTGTCACACGGTGGGCAAAGTGGGCATGCTACCCTTGGACAGGATTCTCTATCTGGCGGACAAGATCGAACCCTCCCGGGCCCCCTACCCCGCCCTGGAGGAGGTGCGCGCCTTGGCCCAGGAGGACCTTCTGGCCGCCATGGAACGCATGCTGGCCTCCACCCTTCAATATGTGGCGGCGCAAAAAACCACCCCCCACCCCAGCACCCAAAGGGTGGCGGATTGGCTGGCCCGCCTGACCCATCCAGAAAGCAAAAGGAGTGAAGCCCATGAGTGATTTGATCTCCCGCATCGTAACCCTCCTGTATGAGAAGAAGGCCCAGCGCATCGTGGCGTTGGACGTTTCCGGCCTGACGGTGATCACCGAGTGCATGGTCATCGCCAACGGCCGCAGCGCGTTGCAGGTGAAAACCCTGGCCGAGCAGCTGGAGGACCACCTGGCCCAGGAGCGCATCCTCCCCCTGCGCAAGGAGGGGCACCAGGAAGGGCGCTGGGTCGTGCTGGATTACGGCTCTGTGCTGGTGCATCTGTTCCACCCGGAGGAGCGGGAGTTCTACCGCCTGGATAAGCTCTGGGACGACGGGACCAACCACATGCCCCTGCCCTTTGAGGAGGAGGAGGCATAACCCCAAAGCCTTGCCGCTTTTTCACCCCGCTTCCAAAAGGCGGGGTTTTGTCATGCCTTTATGCCCCTTTTGAGCGGAAGCGATATTGACAAGCTTCTATGATTGGCATACAATAAGGAAGGATAACATAGAAAGCAATCTATGTACTATGGACCCAAAGGAGCGCCTATGGACCGTTTCAACATGGCCCTTCCCAGTCTGAAAGCGCTGTGCGATGAGACGCGGCTGCAAATCCTCACCATGCTCTACCAGGCGGACATGAACGCCTGCGAGATCAACAAATCCTTTTGCTGTACCCAGCCTACCATCAGCTACCACATGCGCCTGCTGGTGGACACAGGGCTGGTGTATGCCCGGCGGGAGGGTTGCCAGGTGATTTACTCCGTGAACCGCTCCCTGTGGCCCAGCATCGAGGCCCTGCTGACGGCCCTGTGCCAGGCCCAGGAGCCGAAAACGTAGCAAGCCGTACAGCCGGCGTTTCACGGAAAATCCCACAACGCTTGCAAAGGAGAGGAACCATGAGCGCGCAAGCCACCGCAAGCCCCATCCTCCGGCTGTCCGGCCTGTCCAAGGACTATGGCCAGGGGGAGGTGCTGCACGGCATTGACCTGGAGGTTTTTCAGGGGGAGTTTCTAACCTTGCTGGGCCCCAGCGGCTGCGGCAAGACCACCACCCTTCGGCTGATCGCGGGGCTGGAGCACCCCGGCGCGGGCCGGGTATACCTGGAAAACCAGGACGTAACGGACCTGCCCCCGGAGGAGCGCAGCGTGAACACCGTGTTCCAAAACTACGCCCTGTTTCCCCATATGAACGTGTTTCAAAACATCGCCTACGGCCTGAAGCTGCGGCATGTGCCCAAGGCGGAGCAGAAGCAGCGGGTGCGGGAAATGCTCTCCTTGGTGCGGCTGGAGGGCTACGAGCGCCGTTTGCCCACCCAGCTTTCCGGCGGCCAGCGGCAACGGGTGGCCATCGCCCGGGCTCTGGTGCTGAAGCCCAAGATTTTGCTGCTGGACGAACCCCTGGGGGCCCTGGATTTGAAGCTGCGCCAGCAGATGCAACTGGAGCTGAAAAGGCTCCAGCGGCAGCTGGACATCACCTTCCTTTACATCACCCACGACCAGGAGGAAGCCCTGAACATGTCCACCCGGGTGGTGGTCATGAAGGAGGGGCATATTGAGCAGATCGGCACCCCGGAGGAGGTGTACGAGCGCCCGGAAACCGTCTTTGTGGCGGGCTTTATCGGCCAGAGCAACCTGCTCAGGGGCGCGGTGGAGGCTTTGGGGGAAAAGGGCGGCCTGTCTTTGCTGGTGGAGGGCACCTCCGTCCCCGCTTTGTCCCAGGGCCGCTTCCCGGTGGCCCCGGGGGATCAGCTGGTGCTGTGCCTGCGGCCCCAGCGGGTGCTGTACGGCTACAACAGCCAGTTTGACATGTGCCTTCAAGGGCGCATCCTCAGCAAGGAATACGCCGGGGGCATGCAGCATACCCGCATCGCCCTGTCGGAGAAGCTTACCCTGTCCGCGGTTTCACAGGCCGCCGAGCTGGACAAGTACCCCGTAGGGGAGACGGTGTGCGTGGGCTGGGACGTGCGCCACGCCCCCTTGGTGCCGGCGGACCCCTGGGCCCCTGAAGAGGGTGAGTGACATGATGAGCCAAAAGCGGGATCTGGCCTTTTCCCGGCTGCTGAAGCTGCCCATGTACCTGTGGGCCGTGGCCTTCGTGTTCGTGTCCTTGCTGTACGTCATCGCCCTCAGCTTCCTGACCCCGGGGGAAAACCTGGGGGTCACCGGCCAGGTGACGGTGGACAACTACGTCCGCCTCCTGGACCCCCAATACCTGCGGGTGCTGGTGAACAGCCTGGCGCTGGCTTTGGAAACCACGGTGATCTGCATCCTCATCGGCTATCCCTTCGGGTATTTCATGGCGCGGCTCGCCCCCAGGGCCCGCACCTTGGTGATGCTGCTGGTGATCGTGCCCTTCTGGACCAACGCCTTGATTCGCATCTATGGCTGGCGGATTTTGCTCATTGCCAACGGGCCTCTCAATAACGCGCTGCTGGCCCTGGGCCTGTCGGATAAGCCCCTGAAGCTGCTGAACACCGAGGGCGCGGTGCTGCTGGGCATGGTCTACGCCTTGATCCCCTTTATGATCCTGCCTACCTACACCACCGTGGAAAAGCTGGACTTCTCCGTGGTGGAGGCCGCCAGGGACCTGGGGGCCAAGCCCTTCAAGGCCTTCCTCACCATCACCATCCCCCTGACGCTGCCGGGGCTGCTGGCGGGCTGCGTGCTGGTATTCATCCCCTCCATGGGGCTGTTCTTCCTCAGCGATCTGCTGGGGGGCAGCAAGAACGTGCTGGCTGGCGGGCTGATTCAAAAGCTCATCGGCAGCCGGAACATCCCCTTGGCCGCCGCCCTGAGCGTGCTGCTGCTGGCCGTGACCTCCGCCGTGATCGTGGTATACCGCAAGCTGGGCGGCACCAACGACATGAGCCTGTTTTAAGGAGGGGCCAAAATGAAGCGGCAATCCTTTTGGTCCATTCTGTTTCTGGCGGTGGTGCTGCTGGTGCTGTATCTGCCCATCGTCACCGTGGTGGCCTACTCCTTCAACGCCAACCCGGGCCGCAGCCCCGTGGAGTTCACGGGCTTTACCACCAGGTGGTACCGGGACCTGTTCTCCGGCACCCGGGGCTATGGGGAAGCCCTGTGGATGAGCGTGAAGGTGGCCCTGTGGTCCACCGCCATCTCCGTGGTGATCGGCACCTTGGGGGCCATCGGCATGGCCCAGCGGAGCCTCCTGCCCGGGGCGAAGCCCTCCCGCAGCGCCGGGCTGATGGAAACCTTGGTGTCCTTGCCCATCATGATCCCGGAGATCATTCTGGGCATGGCCTTCATGGCGATTTTCTACGGGGTGGGTCTCCCCTTTGGGCCTGTCACTTTGGTGCTGTCCCACACCACCTTCTGCATCCCCTACATCTTCCTGACGGTGAAGGGCCAACTGGTGGGGATGGACCCGGCCCTCTTTGACGCGGCCCGGGATTTAGGGGCCACCCCCCGGCGGGTGCTGGTGGACATTACGCTGCCTTTGGTGCGGCCAGCCATCATCTCCGGCGCGTTTTTGGCCATGGCCATGTCCCTGGACGACTTTATCATCAGCTTCTTCCTGTACGGCTCCGGCTCGGTGACGCTGCCGGTGAAGATTTACTCCAGCGTCCGGGTGGGGGTGTCGGCCCAGATCAACGCCCTGTGCAGCGTCATGATCGCCGTGGCCTTTTTGGCCATCTCCCTGAGCCAGTACCTGAACGCCATCCGGGAGGCCAGGCAAAGGCGCAAGGCCCTGCGGCACACCCAGTACCGTTTGCGGACGCAAGCCCCCAACCATTGACAAAAAGCCCCAAGCAAATCCAAAGGAATCCCAAATTGGAAAGGAGAACGATCCCATGAAAAAACTCACCGCGCTGCTTCTCTCCCTGTTGCTGCTGTTGCCCGCCCTCTCCCTGGCGGAGGGGAGCAAGGTGCTGAACCTCTTTACCTGGGAGACCTACATTGACGATGAAACCATCGCCGCCTTTGAGCAGGAAACCGGCATCGACGTGATCTATTCCCCGGCGGAGACCAACGACGACATGATGCTGAAAATGGGCCAAACCGGCGGCGATGGGTACGATCTGGTGCTGGCCAGCGACTATGCCCTGAACATCATGCAAAAGGAGGGGCTGCTCCAGAAGCTGGACAAGAGCAAGCTCCCCAACTACGGCAACCTGGACGAGGCGTTTTTGGGCCAGTACTACGACCCCCAGAGCGAGTACGTGATCCCCTACATGGCGGGCACCCCCCTGATCGTATACGATCCCGCTTTGGTGGGCATTGAGATCACCGGCTACGAGGACCTGTGGAACCCCGCGTTGGAAGACAGCATCGTCATGATCGACGACGCCCGGAACGTCATCGGCATCACCTTGAAAACCATGGGCAAGAGCTTCAACGAGACGGACCCGGCGGTGTTGGCCCAGGCCAAGGAAAAGCTGATGCCCCTGTTCTCCAACATCCGGGTGTTTGACTACAATACCCCCTACCTGTCCATCATCAACGGTGAGGTGTCCGTGGCCTACATGTTTACCCCCCAGGTGTACTACACCCTGCTGGAGCGCCCGGAGCTGAAGGTGGTCTATCCCAAGGAGGGCCTTGGCTTTGGCATCGACGGCATCGTGCTTTCCGCCAAGGCGGCCAACGTGGACAACGCCCACCTGTTCCTGGATTACCTGATGCGGCCGGAGGTGGCGGCCCACAATGCCGTGACCCAGACCTACCTGAACGTGAACAAGGCCGCCAACGCCTTCTTGCCTGAGGAATACCTGAACAGCCCTGTGATCTACGTGCCCGGGGACCTGCTGACCGGGGCGGAGTTCATCCAGGACATCGGCGAGGCGGAAACCGCCATGCAGGAGATTTACACGGCCTTCAAGCTCCAGTAAGGAGCCGGCCCC
>JARKQO010000212.1 GCA_029974855.1 Eubacteriales bacterium | reverse complement strand
AGTGCCAGGGGCAGGAGGACGCCGGGGGCACCTTGTGGCCCTTCATGACGCAGCCCACCAGCATGGGTAGCTCGGGGGGCAAGGGGTCCTTGGCCGGGATGGCCCGGTCCGAGGTGCAGAAGGCACAGCAGCGAGCACAGCAGCTCGTCATGGGCGCCCCTCCGAGCGCCAGCCGGTCCGGGGCTCCGTCCTCGCTGCGCTGCGGGCGGTGCCGCGGTCCGTTGGCGGCGTCAGGGCGCCAGCTGGCGCCGGGCGTGCTTCGCGCAGGGCGAAGGCATAGCGGCGGAAGTCGGCCTGGGTCTGGCCGGACTGGAGGCGGCGCCAGTTGAAGGGGCGCAGGGCATCACCGGGGAATTGCCAGGCCAGACGGGAAACCGCCGCACAGAAGGCGACGGCCGAACGGAGGCGAGATAGGGGGATGTGGTAGGTCACCAGTCCAGCCCCCTCCAGCGGCCTTTGGGCATGGTGCCAAAGCCGGTGTTGGTCGGCTTACGCCCCCGGGGCATCCTGGGGCCCATCTGGGCCGCTTTCCAGTTCTTGTAGTCCTGGTCTTTTTTACTGCGCTCCCGCTTTGCAACGCGGGCGCGTTCTTCACGTGCGAAGCGTCGCTGGAAATCCCGCTCCGGGTGCTTGCGTTCATATTCTGAGCTGACGAAGGCCACCAGCTTTCCGGCGCCGTTCTGGATAAAGGCAACCGCCACCAGGGCCGCGAAAATGGACAACAGGGCAATAACGACCTTGGAAAAGTCGATGACGCCCAGGAGCAGGGAGAAGTTTGGGGTCGGCATTTACTGGCTCCAGGGCTGCAAGGCGGCGAACGTGGAATGCTGTTGGGTTAGAATCGTCATTGATAGTGACTCTCAACTAAGCCCAAAGACTTCAAGGAAGCTTGTCCATGGAAAATCCAACGAATCCGTCCGACCTCCTGTTTATGCTGGGGGTCGTCATGGCTGTAATTGGCCTTGCCGTGTGGTTCTGGTTGAAGGAGGAGGGGGCAAGCGGGAAAGCCCAGGGCAGGTTTTTGAAGCTTGGAGTGGGGCTGCTGGTTGTTCTGCTCGCGGCTACCTACAACAGCTTTGCTAAAACAGGAGCGCTTCGACCCTTGAAGGAGCGGGCTTGGGCAGCGATCTACAAGGCGCCTCCGGCCTGCCAGGGAACGATTACAGACCGTGAACTGAAAGGAACCTGCCGACGGAACATGACTCGACAGCGGGAAATTTTCGAGCTCATGTGGAAGAGCGGCGAGGTGAAGGAAGTTCTGGAGCAGCGGGGAATCACCCTCAAATATCCCGGGTACGGGGACATTGTTCCGCCTCTGCTTCTGTTCTCTTTGTCGGCGGGCGCAGCTGGCTGGTTTTTCAAGCCGAAGAGGACGGAATGGGGAAGAGCCCCCACTTATCAGCAGAGGGTGGAGCCCAGGAAAACGCCTGATCCGGTAGAGCAGAAGAGCGGCACGAATAGCCAGGCCCCGGTTCCCGTTCCGGAAGAGGAGCTGAAATTCTTCATGCAGGGGACAGCCCCAGCGGCTGCTCCCGCAACCAAAAAGAGCCGACGCGGGAAATACAGGGACAAATTCCTGTTGTTCAACGACACAGAGGCCACCCTCTATCACGAACTTGTTGCCGCCTTGCCCCAGCTGGTTGTCTTCTCTCAGGTGAGCGTTTCCCA
>JARKQO010000156.1 GCA_029974855.1 Eubacteriales bacterium | reverse complement strand
CAGGGAATCCATAGCAAAGCTGGTAAAATAAGGGAAGAACCCCTCTCGGGGATTTGTTGAATGGGCAGGAAGCGATCCTGTCCATTTTTGCTTCCAGATACAAAAATACTGGCGGCGCTTTGCGCCGCCAGAGGTGGGTCCAGGGCACCGCCAGTGAGCCGTGGGCCCTGTGGGCCCTTTGCCGTAGGCAAAAGCGAACGAGAGGTGGGACCTGAGGCGAGCAGCCAAACGGCAGTGCGGGCTGCGATGAGCGAAGGTCCGGATCGAAGGCCCTGGGGTCAGGCTGCCCGGAAGATACAGCAGGTCAGCACCCCGTCGCTCATGAAGAAGTTGAAGCGGATGGCATAGGGCAAGGTGTTGGTGAAGATCATGTTGATGTCGCCGCCGCCCACCGCCGCGTCAAAGCCCTTGAGGGCGTACAGGGCCCCCACGTTGGCGTGGACCTTGCGGTGGTTCACCAAAATGGGCACCTGGATCAAAGTGTTGTACAGGGTGGTGTTCACCTGGCAGGTGCCACCGCCGTATCCCACCAAGGCCGTGGGGCTGGCGATGGGAGCGGTTTTGTACCCCGTGGACCTGCGGTAGGGGCCGATGCATTGGTTCACGTTGAACTGGGCCCCCGGCTGCAGCACGGACCCGGAGATCATGGAGGTGGACAGGTAGATGTTCCAGTTGCGGCCCTGGAAATTCAGGGTGCTGACGCCCACCCCGTAGTAGGTGGTCATCACGCTGATCAGGTCCCCCACCTGGGCCTCCTCCCAGGGAACCACGTCCATGGTATAGGCGATGTCCTCCTGGGTGACGTACCCGGTGACGCGCCAGTAGGGGGTTTTATAGCGGCCTTGCTCATCCGGCGCTTCCACGCAGATGGCGGAGCCGGGGTTGATGGTTTTCAGGATCTTAGGCTTTTTGCGGGTGTTGTGATAATCCAGGATATCGGTGGTGTGCTTCACAAAGGCCAAAGTGGGATACACGATGTTCCCCGGGATGGGGCCGGCATAGGGGTCGATCCGGTCCCATTTGAACAAAGCGGTGTTGAGGATATAGCCGGTGTAGCCCTTGTACTGGGCGTAGCTCCAATCCCCCTGGACATGGCTGACGATGACGTCCCGGTAGGTGGGAATGCTGGTGAGGCCCCGGCTGCGGTCGTCGGGCTCGGCCCGCATCACGGCGGTCTTTACGGTGGTGGCCTTGTAGCCCTGCTTAAAAGAGGAATCGCCGGTTCCCACCGTGATGGACAGCGGCTCCCGGGTCGGGTTGGCGGCATCCCCCACCACGCCCCGGCTGGCGTCGTAATCCCGCAGGTCTTTCAGATACTGGGTAAGCACATAGCCGGTGTTCCGCTGGGTGCGGATTTTGCTCCACTCCTCCCCCAGCTCCAAAATATACACCAAATCGCCCTTGAGCACCTGGCCGGCGCCGTAATACTCCCGGCCCGGGCCCCTGCGCATTTTCAAATCCACGGAGGCCGTGGCCACGTATTTCTCCTTCTGGTCCTGGGAATCCTCCTCCTGGGCCTGGAGAGCGTCCGGGTCGTCCTGCAGATTGGCAAGCTCCGAATCCCCCTCGGCGATGAAGTCCACATCCTCCCCAAGGGAAAGAAGGGGCTGGCCCACAAGGCTGAGCAGCAGCAAAAAGGCCAGGAGGCGGCGGGTGAAAACGGTCATGGCGGTTCTCCTTCCAAAGGCGTGGGCACGGTACAGAGCGCGGCACGATACAGCTTATTATAAAAGACTTGGGAAAGAACGTCAAGGGCAGCAGGATATGGCAAAGGGGCAAGCCCAGGCAAAGCAAAGGGTCCCTGCGCCATGACGCGGCGCAGCGGACCCTCGCTAGGCTCCCGGATTACGAAATGCCGGGCGCTTCCCTTCATCCCGCCTTTTCGTCGGCGTTTTTCAGCTTGGTAAAAATCATGCGGCCCGCGCTGGTCTGGAGCACCGTGGTCACGGTGACGGTGACGCTTTCGCCCACACAGCGGCGGCCGTTGTCCACCACGATCATGGTGCCGTCGTCCAGGTAGGCCACCCCCTGGCCAGGCTCCTTGCCCTCCCGGACGATCTGCACCGTCAGCTCCTCCCCGGCCATCAGCATGGGCTTCACGGCGTTGGCCAGGTCGTTGATGTTCAGCACCTTGATGCCGGTGACGCTGGCCACCTTGTTGAGGTTGTAGTCGTTGGTGATCACCACGCCGCCCTTTTCCCGGCACAGCCGCAGCAGCTTCACGTCCACCTCCGCCACGTCCTCAAAATCCGTCTCATCCACCAGAATGGCGTTTTTCAGCTCCTTTTGCAGCTTGCCCAGCACGTCCAGCCCCCGGCGGCCCCGGGCCCGGCGCAGGCTGTCCCCGCTGTCGGCGATGTGGCGCAGCTCCACCAGCACGAACTGGGGAATCACCAGCTCTCCCTCCAAAAACCCGGTTTTCACAATGTCCAAAATCCGGCCGTCGATGATGACAGAGGTATCCAGGAACTTCTTGGGAAGATGGGGCGGGAAGTCCATATCCTCAGCCGAGGCGTCGGCGTCCTCGTCCATAAACAGGGCCTCTGCCCCCAGGAAGCCCGTGCTCTCTTGCATCTTGCGCCGCCTGCGCCGGGAGAGCTGCCGGTCGTCCCGGTAGCGGCGAAAGCCGATCTGCACGCCGATGGTTCCCATCACCACATAGACCAAGGCGCTGGCGCTGATGGTCATGAGGGAGGGGCCCGCGGAGAGGATCAGCTGGGTTACCAAGGCCGCCACCACCAAGCCCAGAATCAGGCCGATGGTGGCCAGCATGATCTGCTGGGAGGGCATCTTGTCCCAGCGGCGCTCCACTGCGGCGATGAGCCGCAAAGTGCGCTGGATGATCCAGTTGGAGATGAGGAAGAAGAAAAGCGCGCCCAGCAGACCCAGCCCGCCAAAGAGCACCACCGGGGCATAGGCGCGGCTCATGAAAGCGGGCTCCATCCGCCTGAGAAAGGGACCGAAAAGGGAAGCGGCGCCAACGCCAACGCCCGCGCCCAGCAAGGTGATCAGCAGGCGCATCAGCTTTTGAATAAAGTTGCTTTTCATCATATAAGGCTCCTTCTTTCATGGCGTCATCAATGGGGATCAATCGTGCACCACGGCCAGGGCCTGCATCAAGGTGTCCACCCCGGTCATCTGGACCCCGGGGATGGGCCTGAGGCGCCTGAGGTTTTGCTTGGGCAGCAAAATCTCGGTAAAGCCCAGGCGCGCGCATTCCTGTACCCGGCGTTCGGCCTGGGCCACCGGGCGCACCTCCCCGCACAGCCCCACCTCTCCCATGACGCACAGGGAGGGGGACAGGGGGAAGTTATGGAAGCTGGAGGCCACCGCCACGCACAGGGCCAAATCCGCCGCGGGATCGTCCAGCTCCAGGCCTCCGGCCACGTTCACATACACGTCCTGGTCAAAGAGCTTCTTTCCGGCGCGCTTTTCCATCACCGCCAGCAGCAGGGCCACCCGGCTGGAGTCGATGCCGCCCACGGTGCGCCGGGGCACGGTGTAGAAGGAGCGGGCGGCCAGGGCCTGTAAATCGCACAGGAGGGGACGGTTGCCCCCCATGGCGCAGAACACCACGCTGCCGCTGGCCCCCCGGGCCCGCTGGGACAGGAGGGTTTCGCTGGGGTTGGGCACGGGCAGCATGCCGTTCTGGCGCATTTCAAAAACGCCCAGCTCGTTCACGGAGCCGAAGCGGTTTTTCACCGCCCGCAGCAGCCGGTACTCGTGCCTGCGGTCCCCCTCGAAGTAGAGCACGGTGTCCACCATGTGCTCCAGCACCCGGGGGCCCGCCAGGCTGCCTTCCTTGGTGACATGGCCCACCAAGAACATAGCCACGGACCGCTCCTTGGCGTAGCGCAACAGGCTGGCGGCGCACTGCCGCACCTGGCTCACGCTGCCCGGGGCGCTGGGGCTGTCCTGGGAAACCATGGTCTGGATGGAGTCGATCATCAGGGTTTCGGGGTTCAGGGCTTCGCACTTGTCCAAAATGCTTTCCACATGGTTTTCCGCCAGCACGAACAGGCTATCCTGGGGTACCTCCAGCCTTGTGGCGCGCATTTTGATCTGCCGGGCGCTTTCCTCTCCGCTGACGTAGAGCACTGGGCTGCGCAGGCTCAGGCTGCCCGCCACCTGCAGGAGCAAGGTGCTCTTGCCGATGCCCGGGTCGCCTCCCAGAAGGGTTACGCTGCCCGCCACCAGGCCGCCTCCCAGCACCCGGTCCAGCTCCTCGTTGCCGGTGGAGGTACGCAAATCCTCCTCCTCCACAACCTGGGAGAGGGCCAGCACCGGGGCGCCTTCGCCGGAATGGAAGCGCGCCGCCTTTTGTGCGGTTTTGCCCGCCAACGCGGGGGTCGCCCTGCGCTCCTCAAAGGTGTTCCACTGCCCGCAATCCGGGCAGCAGCCCAGCCACCGGGCGGTCTCGTGCCCGCAGGAGGCGCAGACGAAGCTGGTTTTTTCCTTGGCCAAAGGGTTGCTCCTTCTCCGGCCGCGTACGCACAGCCGCGTAAGCTGCCATGAGGGCTTGTCCCTATCATACCGCAGAAGGGACCCGGCCGCCATGACAACGTTGGGGGAAACCTGTCGAGGGAATGAAAATCGTACCCAGAAACTCGACAGATAAGGGCAAAATGATACAAGAACAGTATAGCACAAATGGGGCGTGGTTTCACCGCCCGGATATGAAGGAATGGTAAATTCTGGCGGCCGGGCTGGGAAAGGGAGCCGGCCGCCCTGAAAAGCCAAGGGGGCGGCGGGGCCGGGAAGTATGCAAACATTGCATAACCATGCGGGGACTTAACAAAGCGCTACAAAAGATAAGCCAACATGTAACAAATTGCTTAGAAAGATGTAAGTTGACTATATACATATGGTATCCTATGATGGTTACGCAATATATGGGGGGTGAGGTCTGTGGCCAGGAGAAAAAACAACTATATCTTTGCTCCCCCCCATCAGCGCGCCAGGGGGCCCGGCTGCCTGGTGCTGGTTTTGGCCTTGGTGCTGGCGGCGGTGGTGCTGTCCGTGCTGGCCAATACGTCCATGAACCGCCGGATCAAGCTGGAGGCCGTGAAGGTGCCTGTGATGTCTTTGGATCAGGCCTATGAAAACTTTACGGTGCTGCACATCAGCGATTTGCACGGGGACCCCCTGGGGGCCAACGCCGAGGCCTGGCGCTCCCTGCTGTATGGCAAGGGGTTTTCCGCCGTGGTGTTCACCGGGGACATGGTGGGCAGCGGCGGCAATGTGGAGCCCATGCTGGCGCTGGTCCAGTCCATCCGGCAGATCAACTCCACCGCGCCCATTTACTTTGTGGCCGGGGACGATGATCCCCAGGCTGTGGTGGCCTCCTACCGGGGCACCCCGGAGGTGCTGGCGGATTGGGTGAAGGAGGCCCAGAAGGCCGGGGCCATCTACCTGGACGCTCCCCAAAGCCTGCAGGTGGGCAAGCGGACGGTATGGGTAATCCCCGAATATGTATACAGCATGGACCCGGCGGGCATAGCCGCCAGCCTGACCCGGCAAAAGGAAGAGATGGAGGGCCTGGGCATGCAGTACGAGGCCGCCGGCGGCGCCAGCTACCGGGCCCTGTGCTACCGCCTGGACACCATGAACCGCTGCGTGGAGGCCATCAAGGCCATGACGGAGAAGGACCTGCAGATCGCCGTGACCCATGTGCCCCTGGAGGTGGACTATGTGCGCAGGGCTGTGGAATGGGCGGACCAAACGGCGGTGTTCAATTTCCGCAACGTATCCTTGGTGATGGCGGGGCACTATGTGGCGGGCCAGTGGCGCTTGCCCGGGGTGGGCCCGGTGTATGTGCCCGAATTAGGCTGGTTCCCCGGGGACGAGAACATCCTGGGAATGCAGCGCATCAACAGCATCAGCCAGTACATCAGCGCGGGGCTGGGTGCCAGCGAGTTTTATCCCATGGCCGGGCGGCTGCTGAACAGCCCCAGTGTGACGCTGCTGAGCCTGACGGCGAAGATCGAGTAGGACGGGGGATTTTTAGGCCGCCAGGGTGATGTCGGCCAGGACGGGCCTATCGGCGCTGGCCTCGGCCGCATCCCGGAGGATCGCCCGGGCAAAGAGACAGGAAAGGTATGGCAGCGTGAAGAGGATGGGAAACGCGTAGCGGGTGCCGATGTTCGCGCCGGCGGACATCAGGCAGGTCAGCAGCGTCATCAGCAAGGGAACCAGCAGCCACCCCAGCCGGCGTTCCCGGGTACGGCCCATGAGAAACCACGCGATCCACATGGCCCATACATACAGGCCGACGGATTTCAGCTGTGAAATCAGCGGAAGCGCCCGATAGTCCGCCTCTAGGCTGATCAAACGGTTTTGCAGATCGGCCAGCCCGGCGGGAAGCTGGAAGCGCAGCCGCGCGGGATACTTAGGCGACGTATCCGGGATGGGGACGTTGCAGTTGTCATACGTCGTATCAAACGCGTCCAGGAAACCGCCGGACAGGGAGAAAAAGGCATGGGCGGCGGTCAGCGGATGGGCCAGGCTCAGCCGCGCGGCCACGGCGGCAAAAGCGAAAACGTCGGAGGGCGTATGCCCGTTGAAATAGCGGTACAGCTTGCGCACGGAATCCGACTGGTGCGGCGCGTAGGCGCTGCCCAGCCGGTCAGCTTCCAGCACCCGGTCGATGACGGCCAGATCCCCGGCGCTTACGCTGTCCGGTTCGTTCCTGAGGATTCGCGCGGTTTGCTGGATGGCCACCCCCAGCACGTCCGGGGACGTTTCAACCGGGATGGCCACGGCAGGGACCACCAGGCTGTTGAACAGCAATAAAACGGCCACCGGGGCCGCCAGCAGCCCATACCGGGCCCGTCCCCTCCCCGGGTGCGCGCGGTAAAAACGAACCGCCAGCACCGCCGCCATGGGGACCACGGCCAGTACCCCATTGTGGCGAAGCAGCAAAATCAGCAGCGAAAAAACCGCATAGCCCGCCCACCAGCCCCGGGAACGCCAGCATGCCCGCGGATGGAGAAACGCCCTTACGGTTACCAGCATGTAGGCTACAAACGCCGTGACATAAGGGATGTCCTTGACGATGGCTGTACCGGTTTGCGCGATGGCCGGATGCAGCGCGTACACGGCGGTCACCGCGTAGCGGAACAGGGGCGGGAAGCCCTCCCGCTTCAGCTCGGAGACGCTCCAGGCCATGGCGGCCAGCAAAAGCAGCCACTGGACGAGGGTATAGCACAGAATGCCGGCCAGGGAACCGCCCAGCAGGGCGCCCAGCCGCACCAAGGAGCCCGCCAGGAACGTATAGGCCACCGGATGGTCGGCGGTAGGCGTGATTTCCCCGAAATACTGTTGTAGCACGCGGCCTCCGTCCGCCGTGACAGTGCCCGGAAAATGCGCCAGGAACCACGGGGCCCACGCGCAGGCCAAGCACAGGGCCGTAAGCAGGAAGCAACGCCGGACCGCCCCGCGCTCCACCCCCTCTTGGAGGGTGGCCTTTTGGGCGATGGCGGGCAAGGAGAGGAGGATGGCCTTCATGCCGATGAAAAACAGGGAAAAGAAGCCGATCATCTTCCCGGCCATCAGCAGCAGATGAAAGGGCGTGCCAAAGCCAGACAACACCCCGTCGTCCCCGCGATAGACGGCCCCCAAAGTGGAGGTTGCGGCAAAAAACCCGGCCAGCAGGAACAGCTTCAGCCTCTCCAGGCGCCGCCAGGGATAAGGCGCACGGGCGAAGCGGCGGTACAGGCCCGCAAGCAGTACGAAAACCAGCGCCGCCAGCGCCTCGCGGCCGGACAGGGTGGCCAGCACGTCCCGGATGAAAATCAAGAAGCATTCGGCATCCGAGAGGCTGGTATGGACCAGAAGTATGGCCAGCGTGCTGGCCAGCGCCAGCAGGACTTCGGCCACCCGTAAGCATGCTTGCTTCATAAAGAAACGCCACCTTGCCATAACATCGGGTTGGGAGGTCACATCCGGGGAAACAGGCTGCGGACGCGGCGCTCCAGCCACTGGAGGCCCCGTTGCCAAAGCATGGTATCGCCTACCCGCAGGATCACCTCATCCACGCACGGGCCGGAGGTGACCTGCAGCCGGTACCGCCCGGCTTCCAGCGGCAGCAAGGCGAAGGCGGAGCCGTCGTAAGCGGGCGAGGCGATCATCCGCTCATCCTTCCAA
>JARKQO010000146.1 GCA_029974855.1 Eubacteriales bacterium | reverse complement strand
GGTGGCCTTGGTCAGCCGCAGGCTTGCGTCATGGGTGAAGGCCGCCGTGTTCCCCAGGGCGTCCAAAGCCCGCTTCACCATCTTCACGGCGTTGTTGGCAGGAGTATAATCCACGGTGGGCTTGTCAAACACCAGCTTGCTGTGGTCCTTGCCCACGATCTCCGCCTCCGCGCTCCCCTCGTACAGCTTCAGGGACAGGCCGGACCGGTCCTCATAATAGTCCACAAAGCCGCTTTGTCCCTGCTCCTCCGTGGTCCTCTCATGCTTGCGGAACTCGTGCTCCGTGCCGTCCCCGTCGGTGAGCACATAGTAATACTCCCCGGTGGCGGGCTGCTCCCGCCGCAGGCTCCGGTTCCAGCTCAAGCGCCAGCCCTTGCCCACGCCAAAGGCGTTTTGGTCCATGGCGCTGGCGTTCCAGGCCAGCCCCAAAGACACGGGCATCCGGTTGCCGTTCATGGCCGTCAGGCCCCGGGTCACCGCCAAATGCCCGCTGTGCAAGGCCACGTGGGCCGTGCCCGCCCGGCCAACCCCGAAGGATTCGTAGGCCAAATAATCCTCCAGCCCCGCCGCGCTCACGTAGATCACGTGGATCACGGGCCGGGCGTTGGAGACGTAGGCGGTGTTTTCCGAGGCGGTGAGGGTCAGGGGCTCCTCCCCGGGGGTCTCCAGCAGCAGGCCGTAGTTCCCCGACCGGTCCCCGTACCATTTGCGCACCAAATTGGTGATGTCCAGCTGCACGGCCTTGGCCTCGTTTTCGCCCTTCTTCACCAAGGCCCAATCCAGGCACTTTCCGTCCCAGGCGGGCTTGCTGTTCCAGGTGGCCGTGGCCGGGTCCCAGGGCTCCAGCACCTGGCGGGCGTACACATACGCGTCCTTGGTGTTGGCGGTGGTGGGCAGCGCGGCCACCACCAGCCACGCCTTGGCGATGGTGTAGGCGCTGCCCAAGGCCGGCAGGTCCCCGATCCGCACCAAAGCCTTGCACTCCCCAAAGCCCTCGTGCTTGCCCAGGCGCAGGGTTTGCTCCCCGCCGTAGCTGGCGTCGGCGTTGGTTTCGCTGAGGTAGGTGTCCCCGGTCTCGGCCACCGCCTGCCCGCTTTGCACCGTGGGGTCGATCATCACCGGGTACTGCGCCGCCTCCAGAAACGCTTCCTCCGGGATCATGGTCATGAACAGGGAGCCTTCCCGGGCCTCCCAGCGGGTCCGCACCGCTCCCCGCTTGTTAGCGGCGTCCACCATGTAGGGGGCGGGCAGGAGGAATACATCCTGCCCGGGGCTTGCTTCGTCCCACAGGCGCAGGCTGCCGTCCCCGGCTTCCTCCCAGGCCAGGTCCCCAATCTCAAAGGCATAGCCATAGCGCCGGGGCGCGCCGGGCCCCTTCAGGACCAAAGTCTCCTTCAGCCCGTCGGCCCGGAGCTCGCAGATCAAATCCGCATCAGGCAGCGCTTCGGCGTAGCGCACTGTGGAGAGGGCCTTGTGGGCATAGGCCCGACCCCGGTCCTGGTCCCCTTCCGCGCCAAGCTGGGCCCCCTGCCGGGGCTGCTCCGGCGCGCCGGGGGCGTTCAGGGCCCCCTCCAGCCGCCAGCGCAGGCTGTGGCCCTCCTGGTCCCGCATGGTCACCAGGGGGCTTGCGTCCGCCCGGGCCCCCAGGCGCATCCGCAGGGGGCCGGCGGTGTTTTCCATCTCCCGCCCTTTTTCCCCCACGGGGCGCAGCCGGTTGTCGATCTCCCGCCAGGCCCCCTGCCCGTCCCGGTAATGGACCTTTTCCGGGTACAGCACCGTCTGGTACAGCCCGCCGCCCAAGGCAAAGGTCTTGCTGCGCTCCCCGCGCCGGGCCCGGACCTCCTCCCCGGCCATGGACCGGGTATCCGCGTGGCGCGGATGGA
>JARKQO010000140.1 GCA_029974855.1 Eubacteriales bacterium | reverse complement strand
AGGGCCCCCACGCCCACGCTGTCCAGCACGATCAAGAAAACTCGCTTCAAGGGAATGTTCCTCCTTTGTTTCCTGTGCTTCCCTGGTTGTATTGTACACGAATCCCAGGGAATTGAAAAGGGAATCGCAAAAGCCCGCATCAATCGGCCAAGATCCCCTGGACATACCATACGGCATTGGGCTCAATATCCGTATAATCCGTCCAAGGGCCGGCTTCACCGGAAGCGCCGGACGCCCTGTAGGTTTTCCCCTTTCCGGGAGGGGTCTCGTCGTCCAGAACATAGGCCAAGGGCCCGGTGGCGTCCGGCTTTGCCTCAAAGCCTACGGCGATGACGAACTCTTCCCCGTCCCTCAGCTCAATCTGTTCGCTAAGGTCGATCACATGGTACCCTTTTTGCGCAATAACGATTTCGTCGGACAACAGCAAGCCCGTGGGCCGCTGACGCTCCTGGTCCCAGCTTTGATAGATTCTGACGGTGACATGCTCGTCCTTGTTCAGGGTGACCAGCCCCACCGCTTTCAGGCTGTCGTCCTCTTCTGCCGTGAACCTTGCCAACCCCCAGGTGTCCAGCCCGGCGTCGTTGAACCCGTCCCCTTCATACATGCTGTTGCTATCCACGGGGCGGCTGAGCCCTCCATTGCAGGTCTGGTAGCGTTTTGGGGAATAACCGATCCCGCTGTCCGCCACCAGGGCCACGGCATAGCTTGCTCCTTTCAGAAACACGGTGTCGTCATAGGCGATCCAGAAATACCCTCCGTCATGAAAATCAGCGCCCAGGCTGTCCTTGATCAGCCATGCCCCCGCTTCCGGCGCGCCGGCAATCCGATTGTGATCGTCCCAGCCGATCACCGCCACAAGGTGGATCAGGTTGTTGACAAGCCCGGGCGAGTCGCAATAAAATTCGGCATACCTGTCATCCCGCCAGTAGCTTTGGCCCAGTTGGCCGGGAAAATCGGGCGCGCCCAGATACATCGGCGTGGCTACGGCCCCGTAGGCCATCAGGGCGTTCTTGATTTCCTCCCTGTAGGCCTCCTCCGAAACAATCCGGGACCGATCCAGGAGGACCCCCTCTTTCAGCATGTAATGCATGGGCAGATCCCAGGCCGGGGGGGACAGCGTTTCCCTGTTCCTCATTTGCTCCAGGGGCAGCGGCGCGTCGGATTCCAGCACAAGCCCGTTTCCTTTGCTCAGAAAGTCCACCGTAAGCAGCGCGCTGCCTCCCCAGCCGTATGTAAGGGTGCTGTCCAGGGCATAGCTGACCGGCACGGGGGGATTGCCCAGCACCGTATCGTTGAAGCCATAGTTGGGATGGTTGTAACCCACAAAACAACCCAGATGCCAGGGGGAAAGATTCGCCAAATCAACATGGGGGTCCGTCACAATTCCCTG
>JARKQO010000131.1 GCA_029974855.1 Eubacteriales bacterium | reverse complement strand
TCACTCAGTTTCTCGACAATACAACCCTTGCTCGCATAGTATTGAAGCATCTCTTCGATTTTTCTTTTATCGTAACTGGTAATACAATCAGACAGAACGTGAACGATGTAGCCTTCTTTAGCCATATTGTAGCAAGTGGCTTTTACACAGGCTATGGCATCCGCACCGGCAATGTAGAATTCTCCGATTTCGTTTTCGCTTACAAAAGCAGCAAAACCTTCGCTTGTTAATGCATTACCCTTGGTTTTTGTGAAAATGTTTTCGGATACGATTTTCATATCCGGAACCAATTCGGCGCCATGTGTGTCGGGCTTAAAGGTTCTTGTACCGGCAGATACATTATTATGCTTCATATAAACCACATGAATGTCGTGAGCGACAGCCCAATTAATAGCGGTGTTGATATTGCCGATGATTTCCTTGTAATTCTTTGTAATGTCGTTTTGAATGTCGATAACGACGAATGCTTTGTTCCGCATAGTTCTTCCTCCGCAAATTCCTATTTATCATTTTCATCCTATCAGACCTATTGTAACATAAAAAAACCGGGCTGCTTCCGTGCGCAAAAAAATCTTTCTTTCCCTCTTGACAGCGGCGCTTCGGCGTCATACAATACATATGAACGATTGTTCATATGAAGGAGTGATCAACAGATGCCCAGCCCCCCAAGCCTCCCCAACTGCGAGTATATGCACGCCCATGAGGACCTGGTGGCGCAGGTGCTCCGGCAGATGCCCCGGGAGGAGCAGCTGTTTGAACTGAGCGAGCTGTTCAAAATTTTTGGGGATTCCACCCGCATCCGCATCCTCTATTGCCTGCTGGAGCATGAAATGTGCGTATGCGACATCGCCTGCCTGCTGGGCATGACCCAAAGCGCCATCTCCCACCAGCTCAGCATTCTCAAAAAAAGCAAGCTGGTGAAATACAGGCGCTCCGGCAAAACCGTCTTTTACTCCCTGGCGGACCACCACGTAACCACCATTTTGAGCCAAGGCATGGACCACATCACCGAGTAAGCCCATTTTACTTTTACAAGGAGGCTCCCCATGAAAAAGGTCCTCAGGCTCTCAGCGCTGGACTGCGCCAACTGCGCCGCCAAAATGGAAAAAGCCATTGGGAGAATCCCCGGGGTTCTCAGCGTGACGGTGAATTTCATGACCCGGAAGCTGACCCTGGAGGCGGAGGAGGCCCAATGGGACCGCATCGCCGCCGAGGCCCAAAGCGCCATCACCAAGATCGAGCCCGGGTGCAAAATCGCCGGATAACGCCCTTCCCACGGCTTCCCCAGAAATGATACTTGCAAGGAGGCTCCCCCATGACCCGCACCCACCGCCGCAATCTGATCCGGATTCTCCTCGGCGCCGCCCTGCTGCTCACCGCCGTTTTGCTGCCGCCCCAAAGCGCCCCCGTCCCCCTGATTTTGCTGGTTTTGGCGTACCTGGCCGTGGGCTGGGACGTGCTGTGGGCCGCCGGGCAGCGCATCCTCCAGGGCCAGCTCTTTGATGAAAACTTCCTGATGTCTCTGGCCACTTTGGGGGCCTTCGCCATCGGCGAATACCCCGAGGCCGTGGCGGTGATGCTGTTCTATCAAACCGGCGAATGGTTCCAGGCACTGGCTGTGCAACGCTCCCGCCAGTCCATCTCCGCCCTCATGGACATCCGGCCGGACACCGCCACCGTGGAGCGGGACGGCCAGGCGTTCACCCTCTCCCCGGAGGAGGTGGAGGTGGGCGAAACCATCCTTATCAAGCCCGGGGAGCGGGTTCCTCTGGACGGGGTGGTGCTGGAGGGGGTATCGGCCCTGAATACCGCCGCCCTTACCGGCGAAAGCCTCCCCCGGGACGTATCCCCGGGGGACGAGGTCATCAGCGGCTGCGTCAACGTGAGCGGCCTGTTGCGGGTGAAGGTCACCAAGCCCTACGGGGAGTCCACTGTGGCCAAGATTCTGGATTTGGTGGAGAATGCCAGCGACAAAAAGGCCAAAACCGAGAGCTTCATCACCCGTTTCGCGGTGATTTACACCCCCTTGGTGGTGCTGGCCGCGGCGCTGCTGTTTGTGATTCCCCCGCTGGTGGGCGGCGGCGGCTGGTCCCTGTGGGGATACCGGGCCCTGAGCTTTTTGGTGGTTTCCTGCCCCTGCGCCTTGGTAATCTCCGTACCCCTGAGCTTCTTTGGGGGCATCGGCGGCGCGTCCAGGCGGGGCATTTTGGTCAAGGGCAGCAACTATTTGGAGGCCCTGGCCAAGGTGGACACCGTGGACTTTGACAAAACCGGCACCTTGACCCACGGCGTGTTCCAGGTAACCGTGATCCACCCGGACGAAATCAGCCCCAAGGAGCTGCTGCGCATCGCCGCCACAGTGGAAAGCTATTCCGACCACCCCATCAGCCGCTCCATCCGGGCCCATTACCAAAAGGAGCCGGATTCCCGGAGCCTGACGGATGTGCAGGAGCTGGCGGGCCAGGGCGTTTCCGGCCTGCTGGAGGGGCGGCGGGTCTATGCGGGCAATGAAACGCTGATGGACTCCATCGGCGTGGCCTTGCCGGATTGCCCCCATGTAGGCACCGTGGTCCACGTGGCCCGGGAGGGGGAATACCTGGGGCATATTGTCATCGCGGACGAAATCAAGCCCGGCTCCGCCCAGGCGGTCCGGGACCTGAAAAAGGCGGGGGTCCGCCATACTGTGATGCTCACCGGGGACAGCCAGGCCGTAGCCCGGGAGGTGGCGGAAAAGCTGGGCATTGACCGGACCTACGCCCAACTGCTGCCCGCCCAGAAGGTGGAGCATGTGGAAGCGCTGCTGGCGGAAAAGGCCCGTGGCGGCCAGCTCCTCTTCGTGGGGGACGGCATCAACGACGCCCCGGTGCTGACCCGGGCCGACGTGGGGGTAGCCATGGGGGCATTGGGCAGCGACGCCGCCGTGGAGGCCGCCGACGTGGTGCTGATGGACGATAACCCTGGGAAGCTGCCCTTGGCTATCAGCCTGGCCCGGAAAACCCTTTCCATCGCCCGGCAGAACATCATCTTCGCCTTGGGGGTGAAGCTGCTGGTACTGGCCCTGGCGGCAGTGGGCATTGCCAACATGTGGATGGCGGTGTTCGCGGACGTGGGTGTCACCTTCCTGGCGGTTCTCAACGCCATGCGGGCCCTGGGGACCGGGAAGGCTGCCTGACGGGCCTGGGGACGCCGCCCCTTCACCGAAGCTCGTCGATCACCACGGAGTCAAAGCCATAATAGCGGGCAAAAACCACATTGGAGAAGTAATCGGGCTCATAGGTCAAATCGATCATGTCATAAAAAACGTCGAACTTGGTCTTGCCCGAGATATTGTAGGTGGACACCTGCCGCTTCCCTTCGGCCTGGGCCTGGAGCATCTGCCGCTCCCGGGCCTGGGCTTCCCGGTACCGGTCGTAGGTCTGGGGTGCCGCTTGCAGACAGAGCATGCCGGCGGCCAGGCACAGGGCCAGCGTGGCCCCCAGCAGCAAGGGGCGCAAGGCGGTATCCCGCAACGCGGGCAGCAAAACCGCCCCGGCGGCCAGCATCATCAACAGGCTGGCGGTCATGGCCCGCAGGGGATATTCCCCGGCGGCGGTCATGGCAAAGTTGGAGGCCACGCCGCATACAAACAGCATCACGGAAAGGGCCAGGCGCTCCCGCTCCGCCTTTGC
>JARKQO010000119.1 GCA_029974855.1 Eubacteriales bacterium | reverse complement strand
AAGGCCGTGCATTTTTCCACGATCCGACCCAGGCGGCGGTTGGCGATCCGGGGCAGAATCAGCTCCCGGTTGCATTCTCCAGTGAGCAGCCAGCCCAGTAGGATGCCCAGAGAAAACACATCCGCCCTGGCATCCGTTTGGGCATAGCCGTATTGTTCCGGGGCGGAGAAATTTTTGGTGCCGCAGGACACGGTATCCTCCGCCTTGTCTGGGTCAAACACCCGGGAGATGCCGAAGTCGATCAGCCACAGCGCTCCCTGGTGGTCCACGATCAGATTTTTGGGCTTGATGTCCCGGTGGATCACCGGGGGCGTTCGCTCATGGAGATGGGTGAGGATGCCGCACAGGGAGACGGCCAGTTCGACGGCCTTCCCCTGGTCGGGCTTGCGCCGGGCCGCATAGCGGTCCAGCGGCGTGCCCTCCACGTACTCCCGGACCATGCACAGGCAGTCCCCGTTTTCGTATTCCCCCACGAACCGGGGCAGGCCGGGATGGCTCAGGGCTTTGAGGATCACCCCTTCTAAGGCGCGAGCGGTAGTGGCGTCCTTCCGGTAACATTTGGCTACATAAAACAGGCCCGCTGCTTTGTGCTTCACCAGGAGGGTCTCGCAGCCTTCGTTGTGGGCAAAGCATTCGAAGGGCTCATACTCCCTCAAAAATTCTTCCGGATACCGTTGGGCATCGCATGCAGCCCGTAGGCTCTCCGCCAAGGCGTCATTCACAGATTCATTCATGGGATTCTCCTTCGCCAAGCAGCGTAAGTCCCAGCCTGTTCAGCAACTCCTGAAGTTGCAGCACGGTTTTTCCGTCATGCAGACAGCGCATGATGGCCGCGTCCCGCAGAAGCTTAGAATAGAGGGGGTTTTTCTCCGCCACTTTCAATAACGCTTGGGTTCCCTCCACATCCAGCCCCAGCCCTAAGCAGATTTGAATTAACTTGTCCCGGGAGGGCCTGCGAGTGCCGTTAAAGATCTGGTGCCCATAGGTTCTAGCCAAGCCAGCCAGGCGGATTACCTGCGCCGCAGTCAGCCCCTTTTCCCGGCACAACTCCGCCAGGGAATAGCAAAGCCAGGGGGTGACCATCTGGGTAGCGTTGTCCTGCAGAAAGGCGTCAAAATCCGGAGCTTCCAAAAGCTTGCGCTGGAAGTTGAGGGTGGTTTGAATCTCCGAAGGGGGATGCACCATGTCCCTT
>JARKQO010000117.1 GCA_029974855.1 Eubacteriales bacterium | reverse complement strand
TTTTGAACAGAGTGCTCTTGCCCACGCCATTGGAGCCGATCAGCGCCACCCGGTCCCCGGTGCGCAAAGAAAATCTGAGGTTTTCAAAAACCTGCTTCTCCCCGAAGCGCTTCCCCAGGCCCTTCACCTCCAGGGCCTCCTCCCCGCTGCGGCGGCGGACGTCAAAGGAGAAGCGCACCTGCTCCTCCTCCAGGGGCTTTTCCAGGCGCTCGATTTTATCCAGGCGCTTTTGGCGGCTTTCCGCCGCCCGGATGCTCTTTTCCCGGTTGAAGCGGCGGTAGCGCTCGATGATGGCCTTCTCCCGCTGAATCTCCTTTTGCTGGAGGTTGTAGGCCTTCATGCGGGTTTCAAAGTCCGCTGTGCGCTTTTTCATGTACTCGCTGTAGTTGCCGGTGAACTTCAGCAGCCTGCCCCCCAGCAGTTCCCCCATGGTGGTGCACACATGGTCCAGAAAGTACCGGTCGTGGCTGATCAGCAGCAAGGAGCCCTTGTACTCCGTCAGGTAATCCTGGAGCCACTGGATGGCCTCCAGGTCCAGATGGTTGGTGGGCTCGTCCATCAGCAGCACGTCGGGCTTTTGCAGCAGCAGCTTAGCCAAAGACAGCCGGGTGCGCTCCCCCCCGGAGAGGGTGGCGTTTTTGCGGTCATGGAAGGCCGGGGGAAGGCCCAGGCCGCTGAGCACCCGCAGCATCTCCCCCTCGTAGGCGTAGCCCTCCAGCTGGTCAAAGCGCTCCGTAAGCCGCTGGTATTCTGCCGCCAGCCGCAGGGCCTCCTGGGGATGGGCCCCGGCGGCCTCCATCTCCTTTTCCACTTCCCCAAGGCGCTCCTGCAGAGCGATGACTGGGGCAAATACCGCCCGCACCGTTTCCCAGACGGTCTGGCCGGGGTCCAGGTCCCCCAGCTGGGCCAGGTAGCCGATGCGCAGCCCCTTGCCCAGGTGGATGGCCCCGCCGTCGGGCTGCTCCTGGCCGGAGATCAGCCGCATCAGCGTGGTTTTGCCGCTGCCGTTGACCCCCACCAAGCCCATCTTTTCCCCTTTTTGCAAGCTGAAGGACACGTCCCCCAGCACCTGGTGGACGCCAAAGCTCTTGGCGGCGCTTTGCACAGAAATCAAAATCATGGCGTTCCTCGTTTGTGACGAAGTAGGATATCACAGAAAACAGAGCCTTGGCGCCCGGGGCTCAGGCCGGGCCCAAGGCCTCCAGCTCCCGGGCGGAAAGCAGCAGTTCCTCCCGGGTGCAGCCCGCGAAGGCCAGGGCTTCCGGGGCAGAGGCGGCGGCTTTGCGAAGCAGGTCCGCCCCTTGGGCGATCCGCTCCCCCAGGGCGTCGGCCTCCTGGCTTTCCTCCCCCTCGGCTCCGGTGCCCTCCACGGCCTGGAACAGCGCGTCCTCCATGGGGCCGTAGGCCTCAGCCTGAAAAAAGAAGCGGGCGCAGTCCATCAGCACCTCCGGGGACAGCCTGCCCTGAAGGCCCGCCTTCAGCTCCAGCAGCCTTTGGGCCCGGGCCTCGCACAGGGGGCCCTCGCTGTACAAGGAGGCCAGCAGGCACAGGCTTTTGTAGCGCAAGTCCTCCTGCTCCTCCAGGGGCAAGGGGAAGCCTTCGGCCCGAATGTACAGGATCTCGCTCATCATCAGCCTGGGCATGGGAGGCAGCAGCGCGGCGAGGCTGCGGACGGTGAGGCCCTGGGCCGCTTCCAAGGAGATGCCGCAGTGCCGGTGGCAGGCGTCCTCCAGCAGCTTCATGCGGTCCAAATCGTCCATGAGCTCCATGATGCGCCGCATCAAGTCCCCCATCATTTCAATCATCCGCAGGATGTAATCCTTCTGAAAAAACATGGAGGCCCTCCTTTCCCGGGGATGGTGCCAAAGTAGTATACCATAGGGGCCGGGGTTGCGCAAAGGAGGGGGAACCTATTTGCCGGGGCGGGGGATTGACACCGCCGGGCCCATGGGCTATACTGGATACAGACCTATTGGGAAAGAAGTTCTCCCATGGCAAAAGCCGTGAACGGACCTTTGCCAGAACTGCCCATCAAGCTGATGACTTCTGCTATTTTGCGGGGTGATCAGCTTTTTGTTCGCCCTGCGCCCAAGGGAGGGACGAAAGGGTGTTTCACAGCATTTTGTTTCCGGACAGGTCCTATGACTTGCGGGAACACAGGCAGACCCAGCCGGACTATTTTCAGGATGTATGCCTGGACCAAATCCTGGCCGCCTCCATGAAGAGCGTGGAGGGATTTGACCTGGCCCCCCTGTTTTATACCCCGCTCACAGATCCGGAGGCTGTCCGGTACCGGCAGGAGATTCTGCGGGATTTGGACGCTGCCGATACTTTTGAGCGGGTAAAGGGGTTTGCCGGGGAGATCCGGGATGTCATCAGGGGAACGGAGGCCGCCCAAAAGGACCTGCTTTCCTTTGGCGGATACCGGAACCATGATTTGACCAAGGGCAGGCTGCTGGATTATGCTGACAGATACCGGCTGGCAATAGGGCGTTTTATGGAGGGGACGGACCGCGCCCTCCTCCGGTCCCGGGGCCTGAACGGCTTCATGGAATACCTGGAGGGATACGCGGCGGGGGAGCCTTTCCTTGGCATGTGCGAAGAAATACAAAGGCTGCGCCAGGGATTGGCGAAAGTGCGGTATTGCATGCTCATCAAAAACGGAACCATTTCCGTGCGCAAATATGAGGGGCAGGAGGACGAAAGCGCGCAGATTCTCGCTCTCTTTGAGAAATTCAAGCAGGATCAGGGAACCGATTACCGCCGGAGCCTGAGGGAAGCGCCCGCCGCGGAGCATGTGGAAGCCGCGGTGCTGGAGATGCTGGCAAGCAAATGGTATCCGGAGGTATTTGCGCGGCTGGACCGCTTCTGCGGGAAGCGAATGGCATTCATAGACGAAACCGTTGCGGCCTTTGCGCTTCAGGTGCAGTTTTATCT
>JARKQO010000115.1 GCA_029974855.1 Eubacteriales bacterium | reverse complement strand
CCGCTCTCAATGGTGCGCAAGGTGGCCCGTTCCAGCTTTTACCCAAAGGCCGTAAGCTCCGGCAGGCCGTCCAGCTCGCCCCGCTTGGCAAGGGCCCCGGTCCAGGCAAAGATGGTGGCTACCGGATTGGTGCTGGTCTCCTGTCCGGCCAGGTGCTGGTAGTAATGGCGGGTCACGGTGCCGTGGGCGGCCTCGTACTCGTACTGCCCCCCGGGGGACACCAGCACGCTGGTCATCATGGCCAGGCTGCCAAAGGCGGTGGCCACCATGTCGCTCATCACGTCCCCGTCGTAGTTTTTCAGGGCCCAGATAAACCCGCCCGCGCTGCGGACGACCCGGGCCACCGCGTCGTCGATGAGGGTGTAGAAGTATTCGATCCCGGCGGCTTCAAAGGCCTGCTTGTACTCATTTTCATACAGATCGGCGAAGATGTCCTTGAAGTGGTGGTCGTAGGTTTTGGAAATGGTGTCCTTGGTGGAGAACCACAAATCCTGCTTCTGCTCCAGGGCAAAGGCAAAGCACGCCCGGGCAAAGGAAGCGATGCTCGCGTCCGTGTTGTGGATGCCTTGCAAGATGCCTGGGCCCCGGAACCGGGCGATGGGCACCCGGGTGGTATGCCCCGCCTCGTCGGTGAAGCACAGCTCCGCCAGGCCCTTGCCCAGCACCTCCAGCTCCGTGTTTTTATAGATGTCCCCATAAGCGTGGCGGGCGATGGTGATGGGCTTTTTCCAGCTTTTCACGCAGGGGGCGATGCCCCGTGCCACAATGGGGGCCCGGAACACCGTGCCGTCCAGCATGGCCCGGATGGTGGCGTTGGGGCTTTTCCACATCTGCTTCAGGCTGTATTCCTGCACCCGCTGGGCATTGGGGGTGATGGTGGCGCATTTCACGGCCACGCCGTGGCGCAAAGTGGCCTGGGCGCTTTCCAGGGTCACCTGGTCGTCGGTTTCGTCCCGGTGGGTGAGGCCCAGGTCATAGTACTCGGTTTTCAGTTCCACATAGGGCAGAATCAGCGTCTCCTTGATCTTCTGCCACAGGATCCGGGTCATTTCGTCGCCGTCCATTTCCACCAGCGGCGTCGTCATTGGAATTTTGGCCATGGGGAGAGCATCATCCTTTTCTTTGCAGTGTTCGGGGCGTCAAAACCCATCTGAGTGTACCGGGTAATGGAGGGGGGCGCAAGGCGGTATACAGAAAAAGAACAGGGGACACGGCCCGGAAATGATGCTTTGCATGGGATGGGGGAAAATGGTATACTGGGCGGGGTGGTGCTGTCCACCGGGAGGAGGGGCTGGGTTGAAAGAGCCGCTGTCTTGGGAATATCCCAAAGAGAAGGAGGCCCTGTACGGGCTTTTGGCCCTTCAGGCCCAGGGGCTTTTGGAAGGGGAGAGAGACCCCGTGGCCAACATGGCCAATGTGTCGGCCTTGCTGGGCCTGGCCCTGGAGCGGATCAACTGGGCTGGGTTTTATCTGCTGCGGGGGGAAGAGCTGGTGCTGGGGCCCTTTCAGGGGAAGCCCGCCTGCGTGCGCATCCCCGTGGGCAAGGGGGTCTGCGGCACTGCCGCCGCCACGGGCCAGACCCAGCTGGTGCCGGATGTGCACGCCTTTCCCGGGCATATCGCCTGCGACGAGGCCTCCCGCTCGGAGATCGTGATCCCCCTTTTGGCCGGGGGGAAGCTGGTGGGGGTGCTGGACATCGACAGCCCCATTTTAGCCCGCTTTGACCAGCAGGACAGGCAAGGGCTTCAGGAGCTGGCAGGGCTGCTGGCAGAGGGCTGTGACTGGCCGTAAGCGCCGCCTTGCCGGAGGGGCATGGGCCCCGTGATATCAGGGTGAAGAAGGAAGAGGTTTATGATGACAAGGCAGAAGAGGTATTCCGCCACCGAGAAGATCGCCTACGCGGCGCTGCTGGTGGCGATGCAGATCGTGCTGGGCAATCTGGTGCAAATCCCCTTGCCCACCAAGCAGTTTCATTTCGGCTTTTTGCCGGTGGCCGTGGCGGGGGTGTTTTTGGGCGCTCCTTGGGCCATGCTGGTAGGGGCCCTGGGGGATTTCTTTGGGGCGCACCTGTTCCCGGCGGGGCCCTACTTTTGGGGCTTTACGTTGACCTATGCCCTGGTGGGCCTGCTCTACGGCCTGATGCTGCACAGGAAAAAAATCAGCTGGTGGCGGGTGGGGGCGGCCTGCGTGGCTGTGGCCCTGTGCAACCTGTTTCTCAACTCCTATTGGCTCACTTATTTTATCCCCAAGGGGTACTGGGTGCTGGTGGGCTCCCGGGCCCTGACCTACCTCATTGACATTCCCCTTTCTTTGGTGGTGATTTATTTGGTGGTTCGCGGCCTGGGCAAGACAAGGCTCTTTCAGGGGACCCTGGAAGGGGAGAACCTGGCGGAGCACGGCGGTAAGGAGGAGCGGGAAGAACCATGAGCACGAAACGCGCCCAAATCCTGGCGGAGCTGAAGCGGCTCTACCCGGAAGCTGGACCGGAACTGGACTTCTCCAACCCCTATGAGACCTTGGTGGCCACCATCCTTTCCGCCCAGTGCACGGACAAGCAGGTGAACAAGGTCACCCCGGCGCTGTTCGCCCGGTATCCCTCGGTGCAGGCCATGGCCGAGGCCAGCGTGGAAGACGTATATTCCATGGTGAAAAGCTGCGGCTTCAAAAGCAAGTCCGCCAATATCGTGGAATCCTGCCGTCAGCTCATGCTGCGCCATGGGGGCGAAGTGCCCCAAAGCATGGAGGCGCTTACCGCTTTGCCCGGGGTGGGCCAGAAAACCGCCAACGTAGTGCTGGCCAACGCCTTCGGGGTGCCCGCCATCGCGGTGGATACCCATGTGTTCCGGGTCAGCAACCGGCTGGGGCTGGCCAAGGCCAAGAATGTGGAGCTGACGGAAAAGCAGCTCCAAAAGGCCATCCCCCGGCAGGATTGGGTGGCGGCGCACCATTGGCTCATTTACCATGGCCGCCGGGTATGCCATGCCCGGAGCCCCCAGTGCGAGGCCTGCAGCCTCAGGTCCCTTTGCCCCTACGGCTCCGGGCAAAAGGTGGAGGAGATTACCGGGGCCAAGGCACAGGCTGGACCCAGGAAAAGCCGCAAAAGCGGCCGGGGCGAAACCAATCAAACGATAGCGGCGGAATAAGCCCGCCGCCTATGGAGGGACATTGTGGCGTCTTTTGTGGATCGGGTAAAAATCAGCGCCAAGGCAGGGGATGGGGGCAACGGCTGCGTAGCCTTCCACCGGGAGAAATACGTGCCCAACGGCGGCCCGGACGGGGGCGACGGGGGACACGGCGGCAGCGTCATCGCCGAGGCGGACCCCAACATGCATACCTTGCTGGACTTCCGCTTTCATACCAAGTACTTCGCCGAAAACGGCGAGGATGGGCGGGGCAACCGCTGCCACGGCAAAACTGGGCTGGACCTCATCATCAAGGTGCCGGTGGGCACCGTGTTCCTGCGGGAGGACGGCAGCGGCGTGGTGGCGGACATGAGCGAGGCGGGAGCCCGCAAGGTGCTGCTGCGGGGCGGCCAGGGGGGCTTTGGCAACCAGCATTTTGCCACCCCCACCCGCCAGGCCCCCAACTTTGCCAAGCCCGGCATCAAAACCGAGGCCCGGGGGTTCTGGCTGGAGCTGAAAACCATCGCGGACGTGGGGCTGGTGGGCTTTCACAACGTGGGGAAAAGCAACATTTTGGCCGCGCTTAACTCCGCCAAGCACATTATTGCCAACTACCACTTTACCACCCTCACCCCCAATTTGGGCTTTGTCAGCTGGAAGCACATCGATTTTGTGCTTGCGGATATCCCCGGGCTGGTGGAGGGGGCCAGCGAGGGGGTGGGCCTGGGGCACCATTTTCTGCGGCATGTGGAACGTACCCGGCTGCTGCTGCACGTGGTGGACGCCTCCGGCAGCGAGGAGCGGGACCCCCTGGAGGATTTCCGGGTTATCAATGAGGAGCTGGAGAAGTACGGGGAGCCGGAGGGCAGGCCCCAGCTGGTGATTTTGAACAAGTGCGATCTGATCTCGGAGGAAGAACGGGTGCGGGAGCTGGTGGCCGCCTTTGAAAAGCTGGGCTATCCGGCCTTCCCGGTCAGCGCAGCCATGAACCAGGGTTTTGACCCGCTGCTGGACGCGGTGGTGCAGATGCTGCCGGAGCTGCCCCCTCCCAGGGTCTTTGAGGAAGAGGAGGAGGAGACCCGGGTGATGCCCCAGGAGGGCTTTACCGTCCGCCGGGAGGGCAACGCCTACGTGGTGGAGGGCGGGGCTATGCAGCGCTTCATCGACAGCGTGAACTTCGACGACGAGGAAAGCCTGAACTGGTTCCACCGCACCCTTCGGGACCGGGGCATCATCGACGCCCTCCGGGCCAAGGGCGCGGGGGAGGGGAATACCATCCGCATCGGGGATATGGAATTTGACTTTGTGGAATAAGGAGCTGCCAACGATGGAACTGACAAGCAAGCAGCGGGCCATGCTGCGGAGCATGGCCAATCCATTGGATACCATTTTGTACATCGGCAAGGACGGCGTGACCCCCCATACGGTGAAGGAGGCCTACGACGCCCTGGAGGCCCGGGAGCTGATCAAATGCGCGGTGCAAAACGGCTGTGAGCTCACGGCCCGGGAGGCCGCCCAGATCCTCTGTGACGAAACCCACGCCCAGTGCGTGCAATGCATCGGCAGGCGCTTTGTGCTGTACAAGGAAAGCCGCGAGAACAAGCGGATCATGCTCTGAGCCCCGGGCCCTTGGGCCCATAGGCGGAGGGATAGGAGGCGCATGGATGAGGGACGCCGTTTGGGAAGCCTTGCAAGCCATGCGGCCTCCCTTTGTTCCCTATGAGGTGGATATCCACAGGCTGGTGGAGCGGCACCTGCGGGAGGCTGGGCTTCCCTTTGCCCACGAGGCCAAAATCGGCAAGGGCTGCCGCATTGATTACCTGGTGGGGGACGTGGGGATCGAGATCAAGAAGGGCAAGCCCGATCCCGATACGCTCCGGCGGCAGCTGTCGCGCTACGCCGCCTGCGAGGGCATTTCCGCCTTGATCTTGGTGTCCCAGCGGTCCGTGAAGCTGCCCAAAACCTTGGGAGGGAAGCCCCTGGAGGTGTTGGCTTTGCCCCAGCTGTGGGGGGTGGCTTTGCCATGAACGGGGAGGAAGAGGTCTTTCTGCCGCCCTATCTGGCGGACGGCAGCGGCGCCCAAAGCGAGCACGACCCCGCTTGCCGCACCTACGGCACCCTATCCTACCAGCCCAAGCGCAAATGCTGGATCGTCCGGGCGGACCCGGTGGTGACGGAGCTTTGCAAGCGCCTGTTTCCCGGCACGGAAACCAACCGCCGGGGAGAGGCGCGCTTTAGCGCCCACCGGCGCATCATCGGGGATTTGAACTGGCTGATGCTGCGCTATCCCCTGGCGGTGAAGGAAAAGGATATGGAGCGCTGGCGGGAAGCGCTCTTTGAGGCCCGGGAATACGTCATCAAGCGGGAGACGGCTCTGCGGGCCCCCACCCGGGTCACGCCCATGGCCCATGTGTTTTCGGGCAGGCTCACGGGCTTTCAGGAGGAAGGGCTGGCCTTTTTGCTGCGCAGCGACCGCTGCCTGCTGGCGGACGAGATGGGCCTGGGCAAGACGGTGCAAGCCTTGGCCATGCTGTCCCACACCCAGGGCTATCCCGTGATGGTGGTGGCCCCGGCCCATTTGCTGCGCAACTGGGAAAGCGAAATCGGCCGTTTTTTGCGGGGGGCCGACGGCTCCCCCCTGCGGGTCCACATCCTCAAGGGCCTCAAGCCCTACCAGCTGCCCCCGGCGGACATCTATCTGATGCACTACCTGCTGCTGCGGGGCTGGAAGGACGCCTTGCCGGGGTTTGGCTTTGAAACGGTGATCTTTGATGAAATTCAGGAGCTGCGCCACAGCGGCACGGAAAAATACTCCGCCGCCAGCCTGCTGGCCCAGGACGCGGCCCGGATCGTGGGCCTCAGCGGCACCCCCATCTACAACCGGGGAGCGGAGATTTGGAATGTGGTGAACATCCTGGATTTTCACTTTTTGGGGGATTATGAGAGCTTCACCCGGGAGTGGTGCCACGGCTATGGCAACCAGATCGTGGCCAAGCCCGAGCTGCTGGGAGAATACCTGCGCCGGGAGGGCATGATGCTGCGCCGCACCAAGCAGGAGGTGCTCAGCGATTTGCCCCCCAAGCGGCGTCTGGTGATGCCTATTGACAGCGATGATTTGGTGTACAGAAGGCTGATGCAGCCCGTGGCGGAGAAGCTGCGCCAGCTCAAAGGCGAGCCGGAGATGAGCCCTTCCCGGCGGGCTTTGATGGAAATGGAAGTGGAGCAAGGGGAGCGGCAAGCCACGGGCATTGCCAAGGCCCCCTATGTGGCGCAGTTTGTGCGGGCCTTGCTGGAGGCCGGGGAACGGGTGCTGCTGTTCGCCCACCATCACCAGGTGATGGATCTGTACAAAAAGGAGCTGCACGGCTTCTCCCCGGCCTTTGTGACGGGCCGGGAAACCACCGCGCAGAAGGAGCGCTCCGTTCAGCGGTTCATGGAGGGCCGCACGGACTTGTGCTGCATTTCCCTGCGGGCGGCGGCAGGGCTCAACTTGCAGCGGGCCACCTGCGTGGTCTTTGGGGAGCTGGACTGGTCCCCGGCTGTGCACAGCCAGGCGGAGGACAGGGCCCACCGGATGGGCCAGCAGGATTCCATCCTATGCTATTATCTGGTGTCCCAGGGGGGCAGCGACCAGGACATGCAGGACGCCCTGGGCCTGAAGGTGAGCCAGTTTGTGGCCCTGATGGGGGACGAGCCCAAGAGCCCGGAAAGCGTGCTCTCGGACGCGCAATATGTACGGGAATATACCCAGCGCCTGGTGCAAAGGCTGCTGGAGCGGGCGGGCTGATCAGGAGGGCAGAATCACCGTAACGCCGCATTCAAAGTCCTGGGGAGCCAGGCAGGGGTTGGCCCGCAGCAAAGAAGCCACCGGCAGGTTGAACCGGATGGCCACGGTTTCCAGGGTGTCGTTGGGCCCCAAGGTGTAGGTGGAAGGAAGCGCGCAGGGGATGTTCTCCGTGGGGATGCACAGCACCTGGCCCGGGGTGAGCTGCTCCAGGTTCACGTTGGGGTTGGCGGTGGCCAACGTGTTGCGGCTTACCAGGTTGCGGAGCTGGAGGTCGGCCACGGTTTGCCCCGCCTGCACGGTGTGCTGCTCCTCCACGGGGCAGCTGGGGCCTGTGGGGGCTGTGGGGCCAGTGGGGCCAGTGGGGCCGGTAGTACCGGTCATGCCTGTGGGGCCCGTGGCCCCGGTCATGCCTGTGGCGCCTGTCATACCCGTGGCCCCGGTAGTCCCGGTAGTTCCGGTCATCCCGGTGGTGCCCGTGGTCCCGGTAGTCCCCGTGGCTCCGGTCTCCTCAGTGCCTTCGGTGGTGCCCGTGGCCCCGGTGCCGCCTCCTATGGCAGTGTCATCCTCCTCCCTGGGAATGCACAGCACATCGCCCACCATCAGGCGGGCCGGGTGGATGTCCCGGTTGGCGGCCAGCAGGTCCCGCAGGGGAACCCCCAGCTTATGGCTGATCAAGTAGAAGCTGTCGCCCTTTTTCACTACGTATTCCTCAGCGCAAATTCTTTCGGAGGGTGTGGTGCCGGAGAAGGTGGGTCGTATCATTACAAAATACTCCTTTCCAGGTGTTCTCTCCCCATCCTATGACGGGAGGATGGA
>JARKQO010000106.1 GCA_029974855.1 Eubacteriales bacterium | reverse complement strand
GGGGAACAGCTCCTTCAGCAGCTTGATCTGGTCCGCCACGGGGTTCATGTCCGTGGTACCGGACACGTTGGTGCCCGGGGCCTCGTTGCTGTCCACCAGCCGGGCCGCCTCGTAGTCCGTGATGGCGGTGCCCAAAATCGGGATGGTTGTGGTCTTGCCCGCTATGGATTGGGCCGCCGGGGTGGCGATGGCCAGCACCAGGTCCACGTTGTTGGCCACAAAGCGGTCGGAGATGGTGGCCAGGTTGGAGGCGTCCGCCTGGGCGTTCTGAACGTCCAGGGAGATGCCTTCACCTTCCACCAGGCCGTTGTCCGCCAGGGCCTGGACAAAGCCCTCCCGGGCCGAGTCCAACGCCACGTGCTGGACGTACTGGATCACACCGATGGTTTTGGTTCCCTCCGCCGCCAGGCCCATCACGGGCGCGCAGGCCAACAGCAAAGCCAACATACAGACGAATAATTTCCTCATTTCTACAAACCTCCTACCTCTATTGCCTTCTCGCGGCAAACCGCGCAAAAGCCGCCCTTTCCCTTCAGGGCGGCTCTTCAATCTGTCACTTTGAGGTACTCAAACAGCGGCCTACACAAGCGACATCGCCCTGAAGCAGTGGTGGAAAAACCTACCATCCCTACCGTACAACCATCCTACACCAGTAGAATTCTTCCCCATGAGCCCGGTACAGTCGCTCAACGGGCGGCTTTCAAAAGGAGATCGCCTCGGCTCCTTCCCCATTCAGCCATCGAACATGCATATCATACAGCGCCTGAACAGGGCTTGTCAAGGAGTTTGTTCCGCCTGAGGGCCAAAAGCCAACAAAAACCAGCAAGATCCGTCCTGGAAGCACGGGGCGCCAGGCGGCGAAATTCCCCCTGATGGCGGGAGGCGGCCTTGTATCGGCAGAAAAGCCGTGCTACAATGGGAGGCGTATCCCTGTATCCCTTTCCCCCATCCTTGTCACGGAGGTGCGGCTTCGATGCACAGCGCGCGGAAAATTATGGATTCCTTATACTGGGTGGGCGGCAGCGACCGCCGTCTTGCCCGGTTTGAAAACGCATTCCCCATCCCCAAAGGCATCTCCTACAACGCCTATGTGCTGTTGGACGAAAAGACCGTTTTGCTGGACACGGTGGACGCGGCCATCCGGGACCTTTTCTTTGAGAACGTGGCCCATGTTTTGGGGGACCGCCCCTTGGATTATGTGGTGGTGAGCCACATGGAGCCGGACCATTGCGCCACCTTGGCGGACCTGTGCCAGCGCTATCCCCGGGCGCAAATCCTGTGCAACGCCAAGGCCGCCAAGATGGTTCGCCAGTTCTTCAGCCAGGAGCTGGCGGGCCGGGTGCGGCTGGTGGCCGAGGGGGACGAGCTGTCTTTGGGGCAGCATACCCTCACCTTCCTCATGGCCCCCATGGTCCACTGGCCCGAGGTGATGTTCACCTACGAAAAGACCCAGGGCGTCCTTTTCTCCGCAGACGCCTTCGGCACCTTCGGGGCGCTGAACGGCAACCTCTTTGCGGATGAAATGGACTTTGAGCGGGATTGGCTGCCGGAATCCCGGCGGTATTATGCCAACATCGTGGGCAAGTACGGGCCCCAGGTGCAAGCGGCCCTGAAGAAGCTGGAGGCCCTGGAGGTGAAGCTGCTCTGCCCGCTCCACGGGCCCATCTGGCGCAAGAACATCCCCTGGTATGTGGACAAGTACCGCAAGTGGAGCGCCTACGAGCCGGAGGAGGCCTCCGTGCTGATCCTGTACGCCTCCATCTACGGCCATACGGAGAACGCCGCCGAGATTTTGGCGGCCAAGCTGGCGGAACGGGGCGCTCGCGGCATCGCCATGTACGACGTTTCCTCCACAGAGCCCTCTTTGCTGGTGGCGGAGGCCTTTAGGGCCAGCCACATCGCCCTGTGCAGCGTCACCCACAACAACGGCATCTTCCACCTGCTGGACCATCTGCTGACCGAGTGGAAGGACCACAACCTCCAAAACCGCACGGTGGCGGTGATCCAGAACGGCTCCTGGGCTCCCGCCGCAGGGGCGCTGATCCGCAAGCGGCTGGAGGAAATGAAAAACATGCGGGTGCTGGAGCCCTCCCTGACGCTTCTCAGCAAGCTGGAGCCCTCCCAGGAGAAGGATCTGGGGCTGATGGCGGACGGGTTGGTGGCCTCCTTGGCTGCCGCTCCCGGAGCCTGCCTGGCGGCCTCCCCCGCTCCGGGGGCGGAGGAGGGGATTGATCCCAAGGCCTTCTTCACCATCGGCTACGGCCTGTACGTGCTCACCGCCAAAGACGGGGAACTGGACAACGGCTGCATCATCAACACCCTCATCCAGACCACGGACCAGCCCAAGCGCATGACCATGGCGGTGAACAAGCTCAACAAAACCCATGACATGGTGCTGAAAACCGGGATCTTCAACATCTGCGTGCTGACCCAGGAGGTTCCCTTCGCCCTGTTTCAGCGCTTTGGCTTCCAAAGCGGCCACCAGGTGAACAAGTTTGAGGGCCGAAACGATCCCCGCAGCGAAAACGGGGTGCGCTACCTGACGGACTCCTGCAACGCCTTTTTGTCGGGCAAGGTGCTGCAAACCGTGGACTGCGGCACCCATACCCTGTTCATCGCGGACGTGACCCAGGCCCAGGTGCTGTGCACCGTGCCCTCCGTCACCTATGCCTATTATTTTGACAACATCAAGCCCAAGCCCCAGCCCAAGGCGGAGGACAAGCCCAAGCGGGGCTATGTGTGCAAAATCTGCGGCTATTTCCACGAAGGGGAGACGTTGCCGCCGGATTTCATCTGCCCCATCTGCAAGCACGGGGCGGCGGACTTTGAGCCGGTGGGGTTCTAGGGCGAGTCGGTTTTGGTTTTCCTTTGGGTTTCAAGGGCTGTGCGCCCTTGAAGCCTTTTTTCGCGGCAAAAAGGGCCCCCCGGAAATGGCCTGTCCATTCCTGGGGGGCTTGTGATCGTTGGATGCCTTGGATAAACCTTACTTCTTAGCGGCCTTCTTCTCCTTAATGGCCGCATGCGCCGCCGCCAGCCGCGCGATGGGCACCCGGAAGGGAGAACAGCTCACGTAGTTCAGGCCGATCTTGTGGCAGAATTCCACGGTGGAGGGGTCGCCGCCGTGCTCGCCGCAGATGCCCAGCTTGATGTCGGGGCGGGTCTGGCGGCCCAAGGTCACGGCCATTTCCACCAGCTTGCCCACGCCGTTCTGATCCAGGCGGGCAAAGGGATCGCTCTCGAAAATCTTGCCGGTGTAGTAGGCGTCCAGGAACTTGCCGGCGTCGTCGCGGCTGAAGCCGAAGGTCATCTGGGTCAGGTCGTTGGTGCCAAAGGAGAAGAACTCGGCCTCCTTGGCGATCTCGTCGGCGGTGACGGCGGCCCGGGGAATCTCGATCATGGTGCCGATGTGATAGGCAAGGGTGGCGCCCTGCTCCTCAAACACCTTCTGGATGGTATCCACCACGATCTTCTTCACGAAGGCCAGCTCCTTGACTTCGCAAACCAAGGGAATCATGATCTCCGGCACAATGTCATAGCCAGTTTCCTTCTTCACCTTGAGGGCGGCCTGGATCACGGCCCGGGTCTGCATCACGGCGATTTCGGGATAGGTCACCGCCAGGCGGCAGCCCCGGTGGCCCATCATGGGGTTAAACTCATGCAGCGCGTCGATCTTCTCGATGATCTTCTCGCTGGTGGTGCCCAGCTGCTTGGCGATCTCGGCGATTTCGGCGGTCATGCTCTTTTGGGGCAGGAACTCGTGCAGCGGGGGATCCAGGTAGCGGATGGTCATGGGACGGCCTTCCAGGGCCTTGAACATGCCCTCAAAGTCGCCCTGCTGCATGGGCAGGATCTTGGCCAGGGCCTTTTCCCGCTGCTCCACGGTATCCGCCAGGATCATCTCCCGCACGGCGGCGATCCGGTCCGCTTCAAAGAACATGTGCTCAGTGCGGCACAGGCCGATGCCTTCCGCGCCAAACTCCACGGCCTGCATGGTGTCCCGGGGGCTGTCGGCGTTGGTGCGCACCTTCAGGGTGCGGGCCTCGTCGGCCCACTTCATCAGGCGGGCAAAGTCGCCGGACACGGCGGCTTCCACAGTGGGAACCAGCTCGCCGTACACATTGCCGGTGGAGCCGTCCACGGACAGGAAGTCCCCTTCGTGAAACACGCGGCTGCCTACGGTGAGGGTCTTGGCGTGCTCGTTGATGTGCAGCTCGCCGCAGCCCACCACGGCCGCGCGGCCCATGCCCCGGGCCACCACAGCCGCGTGGGAGGTCATGCCGCCCCGAGCGGTGAGGATGCCCTTGGACAGGTCCATGCCCTCGATGTCCTCGGGGGTGGTCTCCTCCCGGACCAGAATGCAGGCGATACCGGCCTTGCCGGCCTTGGCGGCGGCGGCGGCGGTAAAGTAGATTTTGCCGGCGGCAGCGCCAGGGGAGGCGGGCAGGCCCTTGGCAATCACCTCCGCCTTTTTCAGGGCGGCGGTGTCAAAGTTGGGGTGCAGCAAGGGGTCCAGCTGCTTGGGCTCCACCTTCAGCACGGCCTCCTCGGGGGTCAGCATGCCCTCGTCCACCAGGTCCACGGCGATCTTGATGGCGGCGGCGGCAGTGCGCTTGCCGTTGCGGGTCTGGAGCATATACAGCTTGCCATGCTCGATGGTGTATTCCATGTCCTGCATATCCCGGTAGTGCTTTTCCAGGGTGTTGGCAATCTGGGTGAACTGCTTGAACACCTCGGGCATCACCTGCTCCAGGGTGGAGATGGGCTGGGGGGTGCGGATGCC
>JARKQO010000073.1 GCA_029974855.1 Eubacteriales bacterium | reverse complement strand
TGCTGGTATTCATCGTTTCACTGTTATTCATCGTTCAAAGAAAGGGTAAAGAATAGCCGCTGTAAAGCCGCGGAAAGCTTCCCATTCCCGGCGCGACAGCCGCGGACAAAATGCGGCTTGCCCCTTGACAGACGGCTCTTGCTCTGTCATTCTACGAATTGGACATTGCCGGAGAAGGATCCTCTAATTTTGGAAACGGAGGCTGCGGAACATGGATCGAAAGCTGAGCCTTTGGGGAAGCGGCATCAACCTGGCTGGCGTGCTGGGCTTTGCCCTGTGCATGCTCACCGGCCCCCTCTCCCCGTGCTACCTGTCCAGCATTGCCATTGCCTGGGGACTTGTCCTCATGCTCTGCGGATACGCCCGCTACGCCCGGCCGGGCGCCAGGGTCGCGGCCCTGTGCGCCCTAGTCTTTGGGGGCATGTATGCCCTTTGCATCACCGTGGTCTACTACACCCAGCTGACGGCCGTGGCCTCGGGCACGCTGGACGCCCAGGCCACCCAGATTCTGGACTACACGAAGTACGGCCTGATGTTTGCCCTGGACCAGCTGGGCTACTGCCTGATGGCCCTTTCCACCTTCTTCGCGGGCCTGACCATCGCCCCGCGCGGCCGGGCCGACCGGTGGCTGAAAGGCCTGCTCCTGGCCCACGGCGTGTTCGCCCTGGCCTGCTTCCCCCTGCCCATGCTCGGCCTCTTTGGTCCGGACATGGAAGGGGCCGCCTGGATCGGCATCGCGATCCTCGAATTCTGGTGCGCCTTCTTCCTTCCCATCGGGATCCTGTCGCTGCGGTATTTCGCCGGGCAGGAAGCGGATTGAAATCGCCGTTCCACGATCGTCCGCGCTTGCGCTTCCCTCTGTACTCCTTCTCGCCCCAGGGGCGCCTTAGCTTTTCAGGCCCATCCGCGCGGGCCGGAAGGTATGCAGCCAGGAAAGGGCGAACACATAGGCCTGCATCGAAAAGACCCCGATCCGCTCCACCAGGCCCAGAACCGGCCAGCCGGTGGCCAGGACGA
>JARKQO010000056.1 GCA_029974855.1 Eubacteriales bacterium | reverse complement strand
GCCATCGAGCTTTTGAAGAGCGCCGGCTACGAGTTTGACGCCAACAACATGCTCTCCGCCAGCACCCCCATCAGCTTCGAGTACCTCACCAACAACACCAGCGGTCACATCGCCATCGCCGAGTGCATCCAGCAGGATCTGGCGGTCGTGGGCATCACCATAACTGTGAAGAGCATCGACTGGGCCGTGTTCCTGGAGGAGCGCAAGGCCGGCAACTACGACGTGGCCCGTAACGGCTGGATCGCTGACTTCAACGATCCCATCAACATGCTGGAAATGTGGACCACCGAGAGCGGCAACAACGACGCCCAGTTCGGCCGGTAATCACGCCAGAAAACCGCATACCCATAAAGAGGACCGGGGCGAAAGCCCTGGTCCTCTTCCAATACACGAAAGCTATACTTGGGTGAAAGGCCCGCCTAAGCCCCCCGGCTCACAGGTATTTTGCCGTGACGCTCCGCGCGCCGCGCAATTCCAGGGGCGTTCCGGCAAACACCACCTGGCCGCCCTTGTCGCCGCCTCCGGGCCCCAAATCCACGATCCAATCGCTGCCCAGGATCACCTGGCGGTTATGCTCCACCACCACCACGGTGTTGCCCGCCTCCACCAGGCTGTTCACCAGCACCAGAAAATGCTGGATATCCTTGGGGTGCAGGCCCGCCGTGGGCTCGTCCAGCAGGTATAGGTTCGCCTTCTCCGGGCGGCTGTCCAGCAGCTCCCTGGCCAGCTTCAGGCGCTGCCCCTCGCCGCCGGACAAAGTGGTGAGGGTTTGCCCAAGCTCCAGATACCCCAGGCCCACATCCCCCAGCAGGCGCAAAATCCGCGCCAGCTTCCGGTGCTTGGGGAAGAACGCCGCCGCCTCTTCTACGGACATCTTCAGCACATCCTTGATGGAGCGGCCCTGATACCGGATAGCCAGCACCCGGGGCTGAAACTGGTTTCCGTTGCAAACGGGGCAGGTGACCTCGATGTTGGCAAAGAACAGCATATTGCTGTCCACACGGCCCAGGCCCTGGCAGTTTTCGCACCGGCCTCCAGGCGTGTTGAAGGAGAAGTGCTTGGGACCCAGCCCGGCCTGTTGGGCCTCCTCCGTCTTGGCGAAGATGCTTCTGATTTCCCCATAGGCTTCCGAATAGGTGGCCACATTGGACCGCTTCATTTTGGTGAGGGCTCCCTGCTGGATCTCCACCACCTTGGCGAAGGGCTCAAGCCCGGTGACCGCATTGCTTTGCCCCGGGGCACCGCCCTTGGCCAGCACCTCAAACACCAAGGTGGATTTGCCGGAGCCCGAAGGCCCGGTAACGGTGGTGAGGCAGCCTGTGGGAATGTCCACGCTGACGCCTTGCAGATTGAACCTGCGGGCGTTGCGGATGGAAAGGGGCTGCCCGGTTCCTTTGCGGAAGCGCTCCTTCCCCCCGGGGGGATGGCGCAGGAAATCGCCGGTGGCGGATAAGGGGAGCTCCATGATCTCCTTCAGGGCGCCTGTCCCCACAATTTCGCCCCCATGCTTGCCGGAGCCGGGACCTATGTCCACGATACAGTCCGCAGCCTCCATCACGTCCGTGTCGTGCTCAATCACCAGCACGGTATTGCCCAAATCCCGCAGCTTCCGCAACAGGGCCACCAGCCCCGCCGTGTCCTTGGGATGGAGGCCCAGGGTGGGCTCGTCCAGAATGTAGATCACGCCGGACAGCTCCGAATCCAGCACAGCCGCCAGCCGCAGCCGTTGCAGCTCGCCCCCCGACAGGGTGACGGTTTGCCGGTCCAAAGAGAGGTAGCCAAGGCCCACGTTCATAAAGCGCTTCAGCTTGGCTTGGATATCCAGCAGATAGGCTTGCACCAGCTCCCGGTGCGCTACGGGCAAGGAGGCCTCCGTATCGGTGATCCATTGGTAGACCCGCTCCAGGGAATACAGGGACAGCTCCGGCAGCCGGACGCCCTGTACGGTGACGCGGCGGCTGGCCTCCGCGAGGCGCTCCCCCTGGCAATCAGGGCAGGGCACGGAGTCAAAATACTCTCCCAGCTGCCTGGTGTCCCCCTCTTTTTCCGCCAGCTTCCGCCACAGGATGGGAAAGACCCCCTCAAAACGGCCCGAGGCGGCGGTTTTGGGGGCGGCGATATGGGGGAAGGCGCTGCGCACCGCCTCCGTGTCAATGCCATGGTACAGCATGGATTTCTGTATCTGGCTGTACTTTTGGACGGAAGTATGGGGCTGGATGGGAATGCCGTAATGGCGGAAGGCCGCGTACAGGATGGAGGTTTGGTATTCCCCATACCGCTGCTCCCAAGGGCGGATGGCCCCCTCCTCCAGGGACAGGCTTTCCTCGGATACCCCGGCCTGCCGGATGGCGTGTACTTCCCCCAGGCCCCCACAGGTGGGGCAGGCCCCCTCCTTGGTATTGAAGGAAAAGTCCGTGCGGGTGATTTTTTTCATGCGCTCCCCGCATTGGCAGCAAAATTGATAGACGAGGAAATCCTCGCCTATCTTTTCCGTTTCTTCTTTGCAGTCGCCTGCGGAGATCATGGCCCCGCAATGGGGACATGGCCCCACGCCCAGCTTTTCATAGACCATCCGCAAATCTGTGTAGACGTTGGTTACGGTGCCCACCGTGGAGCGGGGGTTCCGGTTCCTGTCCGTCTGGGAGATCACAATGGCCGGGGAAGCCCCTTTCACCCGCTCCACGTGGGGCTTATGGATCCCCTGGTAAGACAGCGCTTCCAGAAATTGCCGCTGGCATTCGTTGAAAAGCACGTCCACCAGCAAGGTGGATTTGCCGGAGCCGGATACCCCCGTAAACACTACCAGCTGGTTTTTGGGGATCTCCAAAGAGATGTTTTTCAGGTTGCCTTCATAGGCGTTCAGGATCTGTATGCTGGACATCAGAACCCCCCCGCTTAGGAGGCGCGTCCCTTTTGGCCGGCCGCCTTCTTGGAAGAAGCGCCGCGCCAGGCGTACATCACCAGCGCCAGGGCGATGACGCCGTAGCACAGGAACACCCGGAAGAACTCGCCGATGTTGGGATCGCCAAAGAGGTTGCTGCCCGCGTCCTGGGCCACCACGAACAAGGTGTGGAACAGCAGGCAGCCGATGATGGCCTGGCCGTTGGTGGCCCGGTCAATAGACGCGCCGCCCACCAGAATGGCCGCGCCCGCGTACAGGCCCACCATCTCGTGGGCCGCGTAGGTCTGGAGGGTGCCCAGGTTCTGGATGAAGATGATCTGGCCCCAGCCCGCCAAAATGGTGGAGAGCATGATGGCGATGATTCGCACCCGGTTCACGTTGATGCCGGCGGCGTTGGCCACCACCCGGCTCTGGCCCACAGCCCGGAACTTCTGCCCCAGCCGGGTGCGCATGATGACCACGTTGAATACGCACAACAGCGCGATGACGCCGAAGGTCACCAGCGGCACGGTAATGCTGCGAAGGCTGGCGTTCACCGCCGGGATGGCGTAGATCAGGCAGAAGCCCACGGCCATGCCGATCCATACCAGCGCGCGCTTCAGGGGCATCTTACGGAACAGCACCAGCGCCACGGCCCCCAGAAGCACCACGGCGGAAACGCCGAACAGGGCCTGGCCGAAGGTGATGCGCACCAGGTTGTCCAAGGCGCTTTGGAGCCCCACGGAGCCCGTCAGGTTCAGGGTATTGGCCACCCCCGTGCCGCCCACGATGGTCACGGCCTCACTGAGGGGGATCAGCTTGCCAAAGATGAACAGGAACAGCAGCTGGTACGCGCCGTTGGCAAAGAAGCCCAAAATCAAAGAGCCGATGGTCTCCTGGCCCTTCATTTTGTTCAGCAGCGAGCCGATCAGGAAGCCGAAGCCCCCCGCCAGGGGCACCGTGATGGCCGCAGCCAGCAGCAGGCCGCCGATGCCCTGGAAGCCCCAGCTGATCACCAGCAGCAGGCCCACCTGGGCCGCCATGGCGCCGATGGTGATGGCGAAGTTGATGCCCATGCCCGCCACGATGGGGATGATCAGCGCCAGCACAATGAACAGGTTCCGGGTCAAACGGCTCATCAGCTGGTAGAAGATGTCCGTCATGGGACGGCCCGAGTACGCCACAAACAGGACGCTCAGCGCCAAAAAGATATAGGTAACGATATACTCCCGCACGTTGGCGCCCAGCCTTTGGCCCGCGCGCCTCATCAAATCCTTCTCAGGCACGAGATTCACCTCCAGACTGGGTCAGGGCGTAGAGGATGATGCCGTTGGAAATCAGAATCCGCATCACCTCTGACAGGCCGCTTTCCGAAATCGCCGCGTTGGCCACCTGAATGCCCAAAGCCAGCACGCCCTGGAACAGGAATGTGCCCAGGATCACGTTGGATACCTTGGCCCTGGTGACGGTGGCGCCGCCGATGAGGATGGCGCTGGCGGCAATGAAGCCCATCTGCCTTGGGCCGCTGTAGAGCTGCATGAACCCGAAGCTCTGGGAATACACGATGATGCCCACAGCCGCGATGACCGTGGAGATCGTGGTGCCGATGGTGCGCATCCGGTTCACGTTGATGCCGGCGGCCTCCGCGAACCTGGGGTTGGACCCGGCGGCGATCATGGCGGTGCCCGTTTTGGAGCGGGAGAACAGCCACATGATGGCGCAGCACAGGAAGAAGAACAGCAGCAGGCCCGTGGGAACCGTGGCCCCAAACAACTTGAAGGACCAAAGGTTGTTGAGGATGGACCCAAAGGAGCTCTCCATGTTGTGCATGACCCTTAGCCCGGTGCCCAGGGCCCAGGTGATCCTGGGGTTCCGGAAGGGGAACAGCATCCAGGCGATGCACATCAGCGACACAAAGGAGAAGCCCACGTAGGTGGAAACCGTCATCTCATTGCCCTTGAGCCTGTTGAGCAGCTTGGCGTACAGCCAGCCGATGGGCAAAGCGAATATGCAGCCCACCACCACGGAGAAGAAGAACGCGCCCCAGCCCGTCATGTTGTATTCCAGGGCGATCAAGGTGGACAAAAGGCCGCCGATGATGCCCGTGGTCATGCCCATGTTCAGGGTGATGCCGCACTGGATACCCGGCAGCATAGCCAAAGCCAGCACGCCAAACATGCCCGTGCGCTTCATCACGTTGCCAAGCATGGTGGGAACGGGAATGCCGTACAGGCCCGCCAGCACGCACAGCAGCACGAAGAAGGCCGAAATCACCAGCCGGGGCATCCCCAGCTTGCCCACCAGGGGCTTGTAATAGAAGAATCCCAGGGAAAAGAGCAGCAAGCCCACGCCAATGGTGATCATGTCGTCCCCCCGGCGGGCCATGTTCATGCGCAGCCTTTCCCCGGAGGACATGTTGGACAGCGCCGCCATGGCCTCATACCGGTCATACTGGGCCTCAAAACCGGAGCCGTGCTCGTAGACGGTGGCCAGAATGGGCTTTTCCATGCCGTCGCTCATCTCGTCCGTCAAGCCGGTGAGGGTAGCCACCAGCTCCGCCCACAGGGTCTGGTACTGGGTATGGACGATTTCTCCCAGACCAAGCAGCGCCTGGCTGGCGGTAAAGCCGGAATAATCGATGGTTTTCTGCTCAGCCTGCTCCAGGTCGGCCTCGTCGATGATCTCGCCCTCGCCTTCCACCGTCTCCGTCAGGCTTGCCAGGTCCGTTTCCAGGGCCGTGTCCTGCTGCTGGGCCTGTTGTTGCTCCAGCTTCTGGGCATAGGCGGCCTTTTCGGTGGCCTCCAGCTCCGCGTAGGCCCGCTGGGCCCCTTCCAGCTCCAGAATTTTGGCGTTGATGCCCGTGGTATCCACGCCCTCAAACTGCGCGTACTCCGCGGCGGCCTGGGCCCGGGCCTCGGCTTCCTTTTCCGAGGCATAGGCGGCCCGGGCGTTACGGCTGTAATTGTTGGCGTCCGCGTATTCCCTGGCGGCCTTCTTGGCATCCAGCGCGATCTGGTCGATGATGGCCCCGGCGGCGGTACGCATCACCCCGTAGGTGCGCATATCACCCAAGGCCTTTTGGGTAAAAGCGCTGCCGCGCATCCAATACCCGGCAATGCCCACCACCACCATCGCCACAGACAGAAGGACAAGGATCCCGGAGATGATCCACTGGGCCTTGGTATGCTTCTTCTTCATGCCTGTTCGCCTCCTTCCGCCTTCAGGCCCGACATGGCAAGGCCAAAGCTTGCGTCGGAGCTGTCAGGCTTGAGTATGTCCGCAATCTCTCCCTCGGCGACGATGGCCACCCTGTCGCAGACGGAGCGCAGCTCCATCAGCTCAGAGGACACCATCACGATGGTCAGCCCGGTTTCCCGGTTCAGCCTGACCAAGGTCTCCAGCACCAACTGCTTGGCGCCGATGTCGATGCCGCGGGTAGGCTCCGACACGAACAGGAATTTGGGGTGCAAGGCCAGGGCCCGGGCCACGCAGACCTTCTGCTGGTTGCCCCCGGAAAGGGTGCCCGTATGCTGGGTGGCTGACTGGCAGCGGATGTCCAGCTCCTTGATCATCCTTTTGGCAAAGGCCCGGATCTCCTTGCCGTTGCGGATGCGCATGAACCTGGGCCCCACCAGGTAGTCCCCGTGGACCTGCATGGCGTTAAAGACGATGTTGTCCTCAATGGCCTGGTCCAGCAGCAGCCCCACGCCGCGCCTGTCCTCGGACACCATGGCCAGGCCGCGCTTTAAGGCGGTTCCGGCGTCGTTCAGCGGCAGGGGCTCCCCAAACAGCTCCACCTGGCCCTGGGCGGGGTACAGCCCCATGATGCCGTTGGGCAGGCCCACCTTGCCCTGGCCTGCCAGCCCGCCAATGCCCAAAATCTCGCCCTGGCGCACATCCAGATCGATGCCGTGGACCGCCTCGCCGGGCATGTCCACAGTGAGGCCCCGCACCTTCAGGGCCACGGCCTCTCCGATGGCTTGCTCCCTGGGAGGAATGGAGATCATGCCCTCCTCGCCCCGGCCGATCATCAGCGAAGCCATCTCCACCAAGGACGTGTCCTTTTTATCCCGCACGGCCACCAGCTTGCCATCCCGCAGGATGGTGATGGTATCCGCCGCGTTCATGACCTCGTCCAGCCGGTGGGTGATAAAGATGATGGCGATATTGCGGCTGGCGATGTCCCGCATCACGGAGATCAGCTGGGTGGCCTCGCTCTCCGTCAACACGGCTGTGGGCTCGTCAAACACCAGAAGCTTGATGCCCGTCTTGTCGATCTCCCGGGCGATTTCCACAAACTGCATGTACCCTACGGGAAGCCCTCTGATGGGGGTATCCTCGCTGATGGAGATCCCAACGCTGTTCAGGGCCGTCCTGGAGTCAGCCCGCATGGCCGCCATGTCCAGGGATTCCAGCTCCCGGCCAAAGATGCGGCTGACCACGTTGGCCCGGGAAATCTCCCGGTTCAGCTTGATGTTCTCCGTGATGGTAAAGCCGGGAATCAGCATGAACTCCTGATGCACCATGCCGATGCCCTTCATCATGGCGTCCTGGGGCGAAAGGATATGGGTTTTTTCGCCGTCCAGCAGCATCTCGCCCTTGTAGCCGCCTGTGGAATGGATCACAGGCATGCCGAAGAGGATGTTCATCAGCGTGGATTTTCCCGCGCCGTTTTCACCCAGCAGCGCGTGGATCTCCCCGGGCTTTACCCGCAGGCTCACATCCCTGAGCACCGCGTTTTGACCGTATTCCTTGGTGATGTTGTTCATTTCCAGCACATATTCCGATGACAAGGGGGCACCCCTCCCAGGCTATGAAAAAATAAGGACCGCAGGGCGTTCCCAGGAAAAAAGGGCCCGCTCGCCGTTAAGCGGGCGGGCCTTTTTGAGGTCGCACCTTGGGTTACTTGAGATAATCGCTGAAGTCGATGTTGTCAAACAGCAGCATGAAGTAGTTGGAAACTTCCTTGCCGTTGCCGTCCACGTAGGTGGAGAGGGCAGCCTCGGCGCCGGCGGCGCTGGTGAGGGCCTTCTTCAGCTCTTCGGGGTTGGTCTTCTCGGTGAAGCCGCCCTCGATGTAGGCCTTGGCATACTCGAAGCCGCCGTAGATCATGCTCATGTTCACGGGAACAGCCCAGGTGGAGAAGCGGCCCAGGGCGTTCTTCTCGGCCAGCTTGCTGGCGCTCTTGGCCAGGTAGGCGTCGATGTTGCCGTAGTCCTCAGGCTCCACAGCCAGGTCGAAGGAAGCCGGGAAGCCGTGGAAGGGGCTGGGGCAGCAGGGCAGCGGATAGTAGGCGTTCTCCTGGGCCAGCACGGCGGCCTGGAGGGCTTCCTGCATGCCGCAGTTGGTGCAGAAGAAGGCGACCTTCTTGCCAGCGTACTCTTCCATAACCCGCGGCACATCCTCCAGGATGAACTGCTGGGCGCCCGTCATGCCGGCGTCGCCGGTGGGATCGGGAGCGTCGCGGAGCTCCAGCTCAATGCCGGCATCCTCGCACTCTTCCTTGAGGATGTTGAAGCGGGCCACGATGGTCTCGTAGCTCATGTGGCGGGCGAAGGAGTAGTGCACCAGCACGTCGCAGCCCCACTCGGAGATGGTCTCCACGATCTGGTAGCCGCCGTTGATTTCGTCAACGCCCAGCACCACGTCGGCAGCGCCGGCGATGTCGGCCGGATCTTCAGCGGGAACGCCGGCGATCAGCAGGATGTCGTCGCGGCCCAGGTCGTTCTTGATCTGGGTGAAGGCGGCGGTGGAGCCCTGGACGGACTGCACGAACACGATGGCCTTCACAGCCGGGTCGGCGGCAAACTGGAGCACCTTGCCAATGGTGGTTTCCACTTCGGAGGAGAAGTTGTCCGGATAGGTATCGGTGACAACGATGTCAGGATAGAGCTCCTTCAGCTTTTCAGCGGCGCGGAACTCTTCCTCACCCTGGGTGGTGGTTCCGGTGAGAATGGCGATCTTGTAATCGGCGGCCAGCGCGGAGGAAGCCAATCCTAGTACCAGGACAAGGGCCAGAAGGACGCTTACCATTTTTTTCATACTGAAACGATACCTCCTTGAGTATTTGTTATAGTATACAAGATAACCCTTCATCGGTCAACAAAAAAACATTTGTTATGCAAAACCCTTTTTTTACCCAGGTATCGCGGGAGTGCGCCGCGTTTTTTCGCGCCTTGGCAAGGGGGCCGGGCGCTCCCGGCCCCCTTGGGTTTTCACAGGGTTCCGGCGGCCTCCTTCCAGTCCACCAGCAGGTTATACCGCCGGGTCTGGAAGCGCAAAACGCAGTAGCCGGGGTCCTCGTAGCCGCTGAAGTGGTTTGCCAGCCCGCCATACCACATCTCCTTTTTCACCTGGGGGTCCGTGAGGATTTCGATGGTGCCCACCAAGGTGATGTTATAGGCCCCGTCCTTGTTGAGGCACACGCTGGCCCGATCGCAGCCCGCGATCCGCTTCGCCTTGTCGCTTCCCAGCCCGGTGCAGAAGGTGAGCCACTCAATCCCCTCCGCCTTGGACACCGTGATGGTGGAAGCCGTGGGATAGCCCTCCGCGTCTATCAGCGCCAAGGTACAGTAGGTGTCCTCCCCGGTATTTTCCGCGATGAGCCGGCCCGCCCTTTGGATCAATTCCTGATTCATCCCATGCAACCCCTTCCGTTTTGGAATATCGTACCAGACGCAACAGGACAACAGCATGTCCTGTTCATGGATTGGCCTCCAGAATCTTTTGGGCTGCGGAGCGCAGGGCCTCCGCCATCTCCCGGGGCTCCAACACCCGTACCTTGCCCCCAAAGCCCAGCAGCCAGGACAGGGTATACTCCTGGTTTGTATACCCGATCTCCAGCCGCAGCAGCCCGTCCTGCGTTTCCGTATAACAATGAAGCCCGTAGGTTTCGATGAGCTGGTACCGGACCGAGGGGTCGAACAGGGCCACCAGCTTCCTGTGGTCTGGCAGATGGGAATCGAAGTCCCGCTTTTCCGGGGGGATGTCCCGGGGGAGGAAAGTTTCCTGGCAAAGCTCCAGCCCCCATAGGCGCTGGAGCTTGAACAGGCGGAAATCCCGGCGGAGGGTGCAAAACCCGAACACGGACCAGGCCGTCCAGTGAAACACCACAAAGGCCGGCTCGATGACGCGGCGGGCTATGCCTTTTTCATAATAATAGTCAAAGGCGATCAGCCGCTGCTGGCGGATCGCCTGTTTGATCAGCTCGATTTTCTCCGTGAGGCTGCCCTTGTGGTAGGAGGCCAGGTCGATGACGATGGACTCCCGCAGGGATACCACGGCGCTTTGGTTGGGGGCCAGCTTCGCCAGGGTTTTTTCCATCTGGGAGGCGTCCGACACGCTGCCCAGGCCCCGGAGGGCGGCCATCATCTCCGCCAGCTCCTCGGCGGTCAGAACGCTTTTGTCCAGCTTGAAGCCCTCGGCAATGGAAATGCCGCCCCCGCCGCCCTGGCGGGTGATCACGGGGATGCCAGCCTGGCACAGGGCGTCGATGTCCCGGCCGATGGTGCGGCGGCTCACTTCAAATTTTCCGGCCAGATAGGGGGCTGTGACCAGCTGGTTTTGCAGCAGAACCGTCACAATCCCCAGCAAACGGTCCAGCTTCATGGAGCGCCCGCCTCCAATTCCCGCTGATGCTTTTGGGGCAGCTTGGCCACCGCCGCCCGGTAGGCATGGTCCATCATCCCCAGCAGCTCCTCATCCGGCACCGTCCCGTTCAGCGCCACCGTGTTGAAATAGGGCTGCTGCAAGGGAGGGCAATGGTATCCCCGGGTCACCGCTGTGGGATACAGGCTGCGGTAGCGCAGGCCCGTCACCGCGTCGCAGGTAAAGGTGGCCTTTTCCTCCCCCCGGAGGGTGAAAACCTGGGCAAAAATCCGTGGGCGGCTGTGGGCGGACTTCACCTTGATGACGGTGGAGCCCAGCCCGAAGGGATGGTCCACAAAGGCCCCGGGCTTGCTGAGGCAATACGCGATGATGTCCCCCTGTGTCATACTCAACTACCTCTATGGAGCGGGATGCGCGCTTGATGGCGCGGGTCGCGGCCCCTGCCCTTATTCCTCGCCGGGCCCTTCCTCCAGCAGCTCCGCAGCCCGCTCATTGTCCAGGGCCTCCACCCGCCGCAGCTTGCGCTGGATGCTGCGGGTGCGCACAAAGGCGGTGTCGATGGAATCCGAGGCCTGTTGCAGCTTTTCCTGGGTTTTTTGAAGCACTTGGGCGAAGCTGCCGAAATCCGTTTTCACCGCCCCCAAAAGCTGCCACACCTCGGCGGAGCGCTGCTGGATGGCCAAGGTCCGGAAGCCCATCTGGAGGCTGTTCAGCAAGGCCAGCAGCGTGCTGGGCCCCGCCACCACCACCCGCTGGTCCCGCTGCAGCTGCTCCACCACGTCCCCGTGGCGCATCACCTCGGCGTACAGCCCCTCCAGGGGCAGAAACATCACGGCAAAATCCGTGGTGTGGGGGGGCGCGATGTATTTGTCGCTGATGCGCCTGGCCTGGGCCCGGACGCTGGCCAGCAGCGCCCGCTGGGCCGCCTCCACAGCCTGGGCGTCCCCCAACTGGCTGGCCTGGGCCAGCCGGATATAATCCTCCTGGGGGAATTTGCTGTCCAGGGGCAGGTACAAAGGCATATCCCCCTGGGGGTCCTTGCCGGGCAGGCATACCGCGAACTCCACCCGCTCCTCCGAGCCGGGCTTTACCGCCACGTTCTGGGCGTACTGGGCGCTGGTAAGGGCCTGTTCCAGCAAGGTCCCCAGCTGCATTTCCCCCCAGATGCCCCGGGTTTTCACATTGCCCAGCATGCGCTTCAGATCCCCGACCCCTGTGGCCAAGGTGTGCACTTCCCCCAAGGATTTGTACACCTGCTCCAGCCGCTGGCTC
>JARKQO010000141.1 GCA_029974855.1 Eubacteriales bacterium | reverse complement strand
GAGGGGTACGAGATGTACGCCATCGCCGCCACGGTCCTGGGGGGCACCAGCCTCAACGGCGGCAGCGGCTCCGTGGCCCGGGCCATGTTCGGCGTGGCGGTCATCGCCGTGATCAACAACGGCATGAACCTGATGCACATCAGCTCCTACTGGCAGAAGGTGGTCATCGGCGTCATCATTCTGCTGGCGGTGATCATGGACATGGCCCAGAAAAACAAAAAGGCATAACCGTGCCTGCGGGGTGAGCGGATGAACTGGTTCGAGCAGACAAGGGACTTTTACGGAGCCCGGTGGTTCGCCGGCATGGAACTGGCCTATCCCCAGCGGTGGCAGCGCTTTCGCGGAGAGGCCCACAGCGCCACCTTGATGAAGCGGACCCTTACCCCGGACCGGGTGGCCGTGATCATCAGCGGCGGAGGCTCCGACGGTCCGCTGCTTCCCGGCTTTGTGGGAGAGGGCCTTGCGGACGCCTGCGTGGTGGGCGCGCCCTATTCCGCCCCCAACGCCTACGCCCTCTACGAGGCGGGCCTGCACCTGGGCAGGGAAAAGGGCGTGCTCTTTCTTTACAACAACTTCGCCGGGGATTTCCTGAACAACGACATGGCTGCGGAGCTGTTGGGCCTGGAGGGCATTTCGGTAGAATCCGTGGCAGCCACGGACGACATGGGCATGGCCGTGGGCGAGCCCAAAGAGAACCGGGGGGGCCGGTGCTCCTTGCCGCTGCTCATCAAGCTGGCGGCAGGGGCCGCCAAGGACGGGCTTTCCCTGGCGGATACCGCCGCCTTGGTCCGCAGGGCCAATGCCCGCAGCGCCACCCTGTGCGTGGTGGTGGATCAGCAGCGGGGCCAGATCTCCTATGGCAATGGTTTTTCCGGGGAGCCGGGCTTCCGGGTGGAGACCCACATGGATGTGGGGAGAACGGCCCGGGAGCTGGCGGACATGGTGCTGGAGGACCTGCGCCCCCGGGAGGGGGAAAGGCTCTATGTGCTGCTGAACCGCCTGCGCCTGACCAGCTACGCGGACAGCTACAACATGGCTTTGCGGGTGCACGAGGCCCTTTCCCTCCGCCATGAGGTGGCCCAGCTGCGGGTGGGCGCGTTTTCCAACATCCTGGACGCGTATGGCTACACCCTGACGCTGCTGTGCGCGGATGCGACCCAGGAAAAATATCTGGTGGGCCTCCTTGGGGGCGACAGTTTTATGCTATGATTGGATCAGTTTACACCCGACGAATTCATTCCATGTGAGTGGAGGCATGAAGATGTTTCCGGAGGAGAGAAAGCAAAAGATCTGCGATTTGGTGAATGAAAGGCGCTCCATCAAGGTGACGGAGCTCAGCCAGCTCATGGGCATCTCCGAGGTGACCATCCGGCGGGACCTGGAGGAGCTGTCCCATCAAAAGCGCCTGCTGCGCACCCACGGAGGGGCCATGGCCATGTACTCCGTGGGCAGCGAGATCAGCGCCGCGGAGCTGATCCTCAGCAACAAGAACATCCAGGAAAAGCGCGCCATCGCCGCTTTGGCCTATACGCTCCTCAACGATAAGGACACCATCTTCGCGGACGGGTCCTCCACCGTCCATGAGCTGATCAAGCTGATCGCCACAGGGGAAAAGAAGCAGTTCATCGTGGTCACCACCTCTTTGACCACGGTCAGCGCCCTGTCGGAATCCGCAAACGCCAAGGTGATCATGGTGGGGGGCGAGGTCAACTTCCGCCACAACCATGTGGAGGGCTACCTCACCACGGCTGCCATCAAAAACCTCCGGGCCGACAAGTGCTTCATCGGCATCAACGGCATTGACGAGACCTTTGGCTATTCCACCCCCCGCTTTCCGGAGGCGGAGCTGAAAAACGAGTTGGTCCGTTCGGCCATCCAATCCTTCATTCTGGCGGATCAAACCAAGTTTGGAAACTCCTACCTGGCCCGGATGAGCGTGGAATGCGACTATATCATCACCGACGCCAGGAAGCAGGGCTATGATTACGACTGGCTTGCGGACCGGTGCACCGTGCTGTTTGCCAGCGAGGGCGAAAGCGACAGCGAGAAGGAGGGGGCATAGCCTTCCATGGACAGGATATCGACCCAAAAGCTGAGGGCGGCGCTGCTGTGCGCGGCGCGGGGCATCATCCAGGCCGAGCCCTATCTCACGGAAATCGACGCCATCATTGGGGATGGGGACCATGGCGCCGGGATGAAGGCAGGGTTCTCCGCCCTGGAGGAGCGGCTTCTGACCCAGGAGGACCAAACCCCCTACGACCTGCTGCACGGGGCGGGCCTGTGCCTGGTCCGCACCATGGGCGGGGCCTCCGGGGTGCTGTTCGGCACCTTGCTGATTGGCGGGCTGGACCAGCTGCGGCATCCGGACTGCGTCACCGCCGAGGAGTTGGTGGCCTTCCTGGACAAGGGCATCAAGGCCATTCAAAGGCGGGGCCGGGCCGGACCCGGGGACAAAACCATGGTGGACGCCCTGCTCCCCGCCGCCAAGGCCATGGAGGCGGAGCTGGAAAGGGGCGGGGATATCCCCGGGATTTTGGGCGAAGGGTACCAGGCAGCCTTGCAAGGGGTGGAAAGCACCAAGGCCATGCTGCCCCGGATGGGCCGCTCCAAGAATTTCAGGGAAAAGGCTATCGGTTATCCGGACCCGGGGGCGGTATCGGTTTCCATTCTTTTCAAGGGACTGCATCAGGGCGTACAACAATGAAGCGAGGAGAATGATGGACTATGGCACTGGAGAGAGCAAGCGAAATTTTGAGAATGGCGGACAGGGCGAAAACCTCGGCCATCGCCTTTAACTGCGTGGATTACACCATGATCAAGGCCGTGGTGAAGGTGGCCCAGGAGCTGAACAAGCCCACCATCATCATGCTGTACCCGGAGCATGCCCGGGAGAAGCGCTGGACCAGCCCCGCCGTATTCGCGGCCGCCGTCCGGGACGAGGCCAAAAAGGTCAAGGTGCCCATCGGCCTGCATTTGGATCATTGCAGTGATTATGACTATATTTTGGCCGCCATCAAGGACGGGTTCCAGTCCGTGATGTACGACGGCTCCATGCTGCCGGTGGAGGAGAACATCAAAAACACCCGGGAGGTGGCCAGGGCCGCCCATGCCATGGGGGCCGACGTGGAGGCCGAGCTGGGCCGGGTGGGCTTTGCCGACATCGTAACGGACCAAAGCGACCAGGACCTGTATACCAAGGCCGAGGTGGCCGCCAGCTTCTGCGAGCAAAGCGGATGCGACAGCGTGGCCGTGGCGGTGGGCACAGCCCACGGCTTCTACAAGGAAACCCCCAAGCTGGACATCGAACGGCTAAAGGCCATCAACGCCGCCACAGACATCCCTTTGGTGATGCACGGCGGCAGCGGCGTGCCGGATGACCAGCTGGCCGTGGCCTTCCGGGAGGGCATCAATAAATTCAACGTGGGTACGGAATTCTTCTATCTCTACTACCAGACCATCCGGGAGTTCTGCGGCGCGGGCCATTCGGATTTCTTCGACCTGCCCCTGCTGGCCCAGGAGCGGCTGGAAAATTACCTGCGGACCAAGATGCCGCTTTCCAAGCTGTAACAGCGCGCCTCTTCCCGGGCCAGGGGCAAGGGTCCCCCTGGCCCGGGCTTCCGGGACGATGAAGAAAGGAGCGGAATTGCCATGAAGAAGATCATGAACGCCGCAGAGCATTTTGTGGACGAAATGTTGGAGGGAATCCTGGCGGCCCACCCGGAGAGGGTGAAGCGGTCCCCGGAAAGCAGCCGGGTCATTCTGAACGCCCGTCCCCCCAAGGCGGGCAAGGTGGGCATTGTGACGGCGGGGGGCAGCGGCCATCTTCCCGTGTTTTTGGGCTATGTGGGGGACGGCATGCTGGACGGCTGCGCGGTGGGCAATGTGTTCGCTTCCCCCTCCGCCAGCGCTATGGCGGCCATGATCCGCGCCTGCCACCAGGGGGCGGGGGTGCTGTGCCTGTATGGCAATTACAACGGGGATAAGCTGAACTTCAACATGGCCTGCGAGGAGGTGGAGTTTGACGACATCCCCACCCGCACGGTGCTGGTGATGGACGACGTGGCCTCCAGCCCGCCGGAGAAGGCGGACAAGCGCCGGGGCGTGGCGGGGATGGTGTACGCCTTCAAGGCCGCCGGAGCCGCAGCCATGAAGGGCCTGGATTTGGACGGCGTGGCGGTGGCGGCCCAGATGGCGCTGGACAACACCCGCACCATGGGCGTGGCGCTGTCCGCCTGCATCGTGCCGGAGGCGGGCAAGGCCACCTTCTCCATCCAGGATGACGAAATCGAGATCGGCATGGGCATCCACGGCGAACCCGGCATTGAGGTGCGCAAGATGATGACAGCCGACCAGATTGCGGACTTGGTGCTGGAGAAGCTGCTGGCGGATATGCCCCTTCACAGCGGAGACGAGGTGAGCGTCATGGTGAACGGCCTGGGCGCCACCCCCCTGGAGGAGCAGTATATCGTATACCGCCGGCTTCACAAGCTCCTTTCCCAGATGGGCGTGTCCGTGTACATGCCCCACATCGGGGAGTTCGCCACCTCCATGGAAATGGCCGGGCTTTCCGTGACCCTCCTGAAGCTGAACGAAACCCTGAAGGAATACCTGGCGGCCCCCGCCTCCACCCCCTTCTACACCAACGCCAATAAGTAAGGAGGCCTCGCCGTGATTGACATCCAGGCCATCCAGGCCGCCTTTTCCTCCATCAGCCGCCTCATGACGGAAAACCGGGAACATCTGATCCAGCTGGACGCCCAAAACGGCGACGGCGATTTGGGCATCTCCATGGACAATGGCTTCCGGGCTGTGGCCGACTATGTCCACAGCCCCGACGAGACGGACCTGGGCCGGCTGTTTCTGAAAGCCTCCAAGGTCTTTAACGAGGCCTCCCCCTCCTCCTTGGGCACGATCCTCTCCTTTGCCCTGATGGGCATCGCCAAGTCCCTGAAGGGCAAGGAAACCGCCCAGGCGGAGGAGATGGTCGAAGCCATGGACGCGGGGGTAAGGCTGATCATGGACAAGGCCGGGTCCAAGCCCGGCGAAAAAACCATATTGGACGCCCTGTGCCCCGCCCTGGAGGCCCTGAAAGCCTCCGCCGGGGAAGACACCCGGGCCCGCTTTCACAAGGCCGCCCAGGCGGCGGCGGCGGGCTCGGAAAGCACCCGGCAGATGCGTTCCGTCCATGGCCGGGCCGCCTACTACGGCGACAAGAGCATCGGCCTGCTGGACGGCGGCTCCGTGGTGGGCAAGCTGATTTTTGAGGGCATCGCCCAGTCGCTGTAATACCTCCTCCCAAGCCAAGGGCCCTCCCAATCCCCGGGAGGGCCCTTGGCAAACCATCTTCCAAGCTTTCATCTCAACTCAATCCCTTGACCGCGTGAAACGCGGTCAAAAGCGGGTCCAGGGACTTCGTCCCTGGCGGAGTCCAGAGGCAGAGCCTCTGGGCCCCCGTCGTCGTCTCCTCCCCCCCGTCCCCCGTCCTACCCCTTCTCCCACAATCCGTACTGCTTGTCGTTGCGCAAAGCCGAGAGCATCTGGTCCTTGAGGTCCGGGTAGCGCTGGGACAGCTCCTTGAGAAGCTCCTTCATCTCCTGGCGCTTGGTGTGGCCGTTGGCAGGGCAGGGGTTCACCAAAACCGGCAGGTCCAGGACTTTTTTCATGTGGAGGATGTGCTTTTCCGGCAGGTAGACCATGGGTCGGATCACGGTGACATCGCTGCGGCTGAGCCAGGTTTTGGGGTGAAAGGTGTGGAGCCTGCCTTCGAAGATCAAGCTCATCATCAAAGTCTCCAAAGCGTCCTCCCGGTGGTGGCCCAAGGCCAGCTTGTTGGCCCCCAGCTCCCGGCAGAGATCGCAGAGCATGCCCCGGCGCATCTTGGCGCACAGGGCGCAGGGGTTTTCCTCCCGGCGGGCCTCAAAGAGGATTTGGTAGAGCTCGGTGTGCCGCAGGGTCAAAGGCACGTCCAGCTGGGCGCACAGGGCCTGGATGGCGGAGGTGTCCGGCTCCTCCTTCCCGGCGGTGAGCATCACCGCCCGAAGGGAAAAATCCCCGTGGCGCACCTTGCGGTACAGGGAAAGGGCATACAAAAGCAGCAGGCTGTCCTTGCCTCCGGACACGCCCACCGCCACCCGGTCCCCCGGTTGAATCAACTTGAAATCCTGGTCCGCCCTTCTGATACAGCCCAACGTGGTCTTCAACGGCTTCGCCCCTTTGATCGCCTTGGGGGCCTGTTCCCCGCCGGGCTGTGTTGTTATTGCATGGCCCCCACGTAGATCCGGGCCCGGCGCGCGGGGTAGGTGTCCCGGCCCATCTTCTTGCGCTCGGTTTGCACCCCGTCCACGATGGTGCACAGGTAGCTGTCCACCACATAGCCTTCGCTGGCCTTAATCACTTCTATTTCCTCCCCGAGCACGGTGGTGTACTTGCCCTTGGTATCCTGGATGTACTCCGGCTCCGTGGGCATAGCCAGCTTCTCCACCACCTCGGTTTCCAGCTCGTAGCGCACGTTGCCCAGGTCCTGGCCGTAGATGCGCACCTCGCACAGGAGGCGGTTCTTGTTGGAGGGATCGGAAATCACGTGGGCGGAGAGGAACACCTGGCCGCCGCTGTTGTTGCGGAACACGAAGTCAATCTCCCGGCCCCTGGTATCGCTGACGGTGGCGTCCTTTCCCATCTCCGTGTAGGCTACGGGGGTTCCGTGGGCGGTGCGGTCCACGATGGTCATCCCCGCCCGGACCGCCGCCAGGTACACCGTGGTGCTGGCCTGGCAAACCCCGCCGCCCCAGCCGGGTACCAGCTCGCCGTAGTTGTATTCATAGGCTTGGAAGAAGCCGTTCTTCTCGTTCCGCCTGCCTACCACCTTGTTAAAGCTGAACTTATCCCCGTCTTTCATCACCATGCGGTTAATCTTGCCGAAGGCCACCCGGATGTTGTCGTTGCGCTCCGGGGTGGAGTGCTTGTCGATGGGGGTCACCACCCGGGCCCGGAGGGACACGGTCTTTTGCAGCATCTCCACCGTCACCTTGGGCTGGAGGGGGGTGGGCTCCAGGAGGATGGCCCCGCTTTCAAAGGTTCGCACCATCTCCAGAATCTGCTCCTTGATGGCGGCGGTGTCCAGCTCCTGGCCCCACACCTCCCGCTGGAAGCTGAAGGGGTTTTGGAAGTTGTCGGGGTCAAAGCCGGTGATGGCGGCGTCCTGGGGGGCGACGTAGGCGACCCGTTGAAGGGTGGTGAGAATGGTATCGATGGGGGCGGTGTTGGCGCTTTGCTGAAAGCTGAAAAACTCCCTGCTGCTGCCCTTCATGGCCTGGATTTCCTGCTGCATGGCGAAGATGGTTTTAGGGTTGCTCCGGCTGGTGCTGTGGCCGATGGCCCAGGCCTCCTCCAGAGCGGCGGAGGGGTCGAAGGTAATGCCCAACGTCTCGGCGGTGATGTCCTTGTACTCCCCGGCGGCGTTGCTGAGCCGCACGTACCAGCCGGACTGCTTGGCGTTGGCCTGGTCCCAGACCTCGGCGCTGCCCTGGGCCCAGGTCTTGCCGCCCAAGGGGATGCCGTCCACGCTGATGTTGTCCAAAAAGGTGCTCACATAGGGCTTCACATCGGATTGCACCTTCATCACATAGCCCCCCGCCACGGCCCCGGCCAGCACCAGCAGCACCAGGAGGACCTTGATCAACTGCCATTTGAAGCTCTTGCGCCGCTTGGGACCGGTTCCCTTGGCCCCGCCGCCGTTTCTTTTTTTAGCCCCCCGGCCCCCGGCCACAGGGGCCTCCTGGGGGATATCGGAGGGCATGGGGGTATACCAAGCGCTTCCGCTTTGCGGATACTGGGCATACTGGGCATAGTCCGGGTAGGGTTGCTGCCCAGGGTTCTGCGGCGTAAAGCCTTGGTTATACATCGTTTCTCCTCAATTCTCTTGTGTAAATCCCGTATACCCTATGCCAAAGCCCCCTGGGCCATGCATGCCAGAAGGGCCCGCACATCCTGCTCCTGGCTTTGCCAGCCTTGGGGCAGCTTGCCCAGCTCTCCGTGGCCCTGGTCCCCATGGAAGTCGCTGCCTCCGGTAACCAGCAGGCCCTGCCTGCGGGCATAGGCTTCCAGGGCGGCCGTTTGCTCCCGGTCAGCGGAGGGATGGTAGACCTCCAGGCCCTGGAGCCCGGCCTCCCGGAGGGACTCCACCAAAGCAAACAGGGCGGGCTGGGGCAGCGGAATCCGGCAGGGATGGGCCAGCACGGGCACCGCCCCCGCCCTGCGCAGCAGCGCCACGGCCTCCCGGGCTGCCATGCGCCGGTAGGGCGCGTAGGCGGGCCTGCCGGGGCCCAGGTACCGGTCAAAGGCCTCGTTCAGGGTACGAACCTGGCCCATGTCCACCAACGCCCTGGCCACATGGGCCCGGCCCAGGGGGCCTTGGGTCCCGGAGGGCAACAGCTCCCGGGGCACCTGGATGCCCAGTTCCCTCAGCCTCTCCAACATGCTTTCAAACCGCTCCAGGCGGCGGACCTTGCTTTCCCCCAGGGCCTCCTCCAGCCGGGGATTCCCCGGCTTCACCCCGTAGCCCAGCACATGGGTCTGCCCCGTATCCCCGGTGCTCAGCTCCACCCCCGGGATCAACGCCGGGACGGCGCCCGGCCCGCCGATGCCTTGGGCCAGCTCCTCCAGGGCTTTTGCCATGGGCTCCAGCCCTGAAAGGGTATCGTGATCGCAGAGGGCCAGGTGGGTGAGGCCGGCCCCAAGGGCCAGCTCCCCCAGCTCCCGGGGGCTACAGCGTCCGTCGCTATAGGCGCTGTGGACATGCAAATCCGCCCGCACCGGCCCTAAGGCCGCCGGGCTCATTCCTTGGGGTCCCAAAAGGCCTCCCCTTCATGGGCGTTTTTGCCAAAATAGGGCAACGCCCGGCCATGGGCGCTCCTACCGCTATCCCCGTTCTCCTTGGTGCCCTGGGACGTAGCGGAGGGGGCATCGGAAGCGCCGTCCTCGGTGGGACGAAGCCGCTCCGCATCAGTGAGGGGAGGCAGCTCGTTGCCCTCCATGATGGCTACAAAATCCTGGCGGCTCAGGGTCTCCCGCTCCAGCAAGGCGGCCACCACGGCCTCCAGCCGGTCCCGGTACTCGGTGAGGATGGTCTGGGCCCGGCTGTAGCAATCGTCCAGGATGCGCTTCACCTCCACGTCCACGGCGGCGGCGCTTTGCTCGCTGTACTCCCGGCTCTGCCCGAACTCCATGCCCACGAAGATCTCCTGATCGCTGCCCAGGTACACGGTGCCGATGTTCTCGCTCATGCCGAACTGGGTCACCATCCGGCGGCACAGCTCCGTGGCCCGCTTCAGATCGCTGCCGGCCCCGGTGTAGATGTCGTCCAGGGCGATCTTCTCCGCCGCGTGGCCGCCCAGGGCCATGGTGATCATGCCCAGCAGGGCCTTGCGGCTCACGTTGTCATTCTCCTCGGCGGGAAGGCTCAAGGTGTGGCCCGCGGCCTGGCCCCTGGGCACGATGGTGATCAGGTGCACGTCGTCGCACTCGGGCAGCACATGGCCGATCACCGCGTGGCCCGCCTCGTGGTAGGCCACGGTGATCCGGTCCTTGGCGGTAACCTTGTGGCTGCGCTTCTCCGGTCCCATCTGAATCCGGGCGATGGCGTCGATGAGGTTTTGCTGGCTGATCTTCTTGTGCTTCTCCCGCACGGCCAAAATCGCCGCCTCGTTCATGACGTTTTCCAAATCCGCGCCGGTGCTGAAGGGCATGCGCTTGGCCACGTTCTCCAAATCGATGCTCTTGTCCAGGGGCTTGCCCCGGCTGTGGACCTTCAAAATCTCAATCCGGCCCTGGAGGTCCGGGTAGTTCACGGTGACCTGGCGGTCAAAGCGGCCGGGCCGCAGCAGGGCCGGGTCCAGAATGTCCCGGCGGTTGGTGGCCGCCATGACGATGACCCCCTCGTTCACCGAGAAGCCGTCCATTTCCACCAGAAGCTGGTTTAGGGTCTGCTCCCGCTCGTCGTGGCCTCCCCCCAAGCCCGCGCCCCGGTGGCGGCCCACCGCGTCGATCTCGTCGATGAACACGATGGAAGGGGCCGACTTCTTGGCCTGGTCAAACAGGTCCCGGACGCGGCTGGCGCCCACGCCCACGAACATCTCCACAAAGTCCGAGCCGCTGATGCTGAAGAAGGGCGCGTTGGCCTCCCCGGCCACGGCCTTGGCCAGCAAAGTTTTGCCCGTGCCCGGAGGGCCCACCAGCAGCACGCCCTTGGGAATCCGGGCCCCCATTTCCGTATAGGCTTTCGGGTTTTTCAGGAAGTCCACCATCTCCTGGAGCTCTTCCTTCTCCTCCTTGGCCCCGGCCACATCCTTGAAGGTGATGGGGTTCTTGGCGGGGTCGCTGATCCGGGCGCGGCTTTTGCCAAAGTTCATCACCTTGCTGTTGCCGCCCCCCTGGCGCGCCATGACGAAATACCACAGCAGCATGCTGACCCCGATGATCAGCAAGAAGGGAATGAACTCCATATACCAGGGCGTCACGATGGGCGGCCGGTAGGCCACGGAAAAGGGCAGGTCGTTGACGCTGACCTGCTCCAGGGGCACGCCCCTCTTGGTGGCGGTCATCTGGCGCACGGTGTCAATAAAGTCCGCGCCGATGGTGGTTTCAAAGTCGTAATTGCGCTCCGGGAAATCCGTTTCCGCCACGTTGCCGCCCCGGCGCAGGCCCACCAAGGACGTGCCCCGGATGGCCACGGCCTGGACCTTGTCCTCCTGAATTTCCTTCAGGAGCGCCGGGTATTCAATGCGGCGGTTCACCGCCGTGGTGACGCCCCCGTTGAGGATCACCGCGATCAGGATAAAGATGCCGATGAGAACTACATAGCCCATCAACCCACGTTGAGTTTTTTTCAAAATCAGAATCCTCCTTGTATTCCGGAGCCCGCCGGGCTGTTTCCCCGGCCCGCTCCCTGCCGCCCGCCCCTTTCGCGGTACGCAAAAACAGGGCAAAAACGACCAACTCATTATAGCATAGGCCTCCGTCAAAAACCAATACCTTGCCCGCTGAAATGTGTAAAATCCTGTTCCAAGCCCTCCTTCCGGCGTCTGCCCATGGCAAAACCCCTTCCCGGCCCGAAAACAGGGCATATGTGCCCGGACACATTATTATGGCAAAAGGGTTGCAAAGCTTTTCCCAATGAAGTATACTGGGGACATCAAGAAGCGGCCGGCGGGGCCGGAGCCTGGCGCACCCCCCGCCTCCTAAAGCGCTGAGCATGGGATGATGTGAATGACCATTCGGGAGATTGCCGCTGAATGCGGCGTATCCACCGCTACGGTGGACCGGGTGCTCAACGGGCGGGGAAAGGTGCGCCCGGATACCGAAGCGAGGATTCTGACCGCCCTGCGCAAGGCGGGCTACAGCAAGAACATCGCGGCCCGGGCCCTGGCCATTCAAAAGGCGGCCCCGGTGGTGGGCCTGGTTTTGTCCAGCGTGGGCAACCCCTTCTTCGAGGAGGTGCTGCGGGGGGTGGACCAGGCCCGGGAGGAGCTGGCGGACTACGGCATCACCCTGAGGGTGTCCCAAATGCGGGGCTATGATCCCGGGCAGCAGCTGGCCCTGATCACCGACATGCAGGAGGAAATCTCCGTGCTGGTGCTCCACCCCATCGACCACCCGGGCATTGTAAAAAAGGTGGCGGAGCTGGCGGACAGGAGCGTGCCCACCATCACCGTGAACACGGATTTGGAGGGAAGCCGCCGCCGCTGCTACGTGGGCAGCGATTATGAAAAGGGCGGCCGCACGGCGGCGGGGGTCATGAGCCTGGCCATCCAGGGGGAGGCCCGGCTGGGCATCCTCACCGGGGTGGAGACCTTGCTGGGCCACCGGCAGCGGCTTCACGGGTTTGAGAGCGGGCTGATGGAAAGCGGCTCCGCCATCCGCATCGTGGCCCGGGCCAGCGCCAAGGACGACGACGACAGCGCCTATGCCGCCACCAAGGCCATGCTCCTGGCGGACCCCTCCATCGACACGCTGCTGCTGGTGGCCGCCGGGCTCAAGGGCCTGTGCGACGCCCTCTTCGATTTGAAGCTGGAGGACCGCATCCGCCTCTTTGCCTTCGATAACATCGCCATGACCAGGCCCATGCTGGCCTGCGGGCTGCTGAAGGCCGTGGTTTGCCAGCAGCCCTTCCAGCAGGGCTACCTGGCCCTTCGCGCCGCCAGGGATATCATCCTCTCCGGCGGCCTGACCTATGACAGGAGAATCATGGAGAACCAAATCCGCATTTTGGAAAACCTGGAGGACTGACCCACCGCCTGCCCAATCACAACCAAATTCAACCCAATTAAAGGAGGAACCAACCATGTCTGAAATCTTCGCCAATCTGCCCAAGGTCCCCTATGAAGGTCCCAAATCCCACAATCCCCTGGCCTTCAAGTACTACGATCCCCAGCGGCTGGTGCTGGGCAAGCCCATGAAGGAGCACCTGCCCTTTGCCATGGCCTGGTGGCACAACCTCTGCGCCACCGGCAGGGATATGTTCGGCCCGGGCACCGCGGACAAATCCTTTGGCGCGCCTTTGGATACCATGGAGCATGCCAAAGCCAAGGTGGACGCGGGCTTTGAATTCATGCAGAAGCTGGGCATCGGGTATTTCTGCTTCCACGACGTGGACCTGATCCCCGAGGCGGATACCCTGGAGGAGACCAACCGCCGCCTGGACCAAATCTCCGACTACATCCTGGACAAGATGAAGGCCACGGGCATCAAGTGCCTCTGGGGCACAGCCAACATGTTCAGCAACCCCCGCTTCATGAACGGCGCGGGCTCCAGCAACAGCATCGACGTGTTCTGCCACGCCGCCGCCCAGATCAAGAAGGCCATCGATATCACCGTGAAGCTGGGGGGCAAGGGCTATGTGTTCTGGGGCGGCCGGGAGGGCTACGAAACCCTGCTGAACACCGACATGAAGTTTGAGCAGGAGAACATCGCCGCCTTGATGCGCATGGCCGTGGACTATGGCCGGGGCATCGGCTTCACCGGGGATTTCTTCATCGAGCCCAAGCCCAAGGAGCCCATGAAGCACCAGTACGACTTCGACGCCGCCACCGCCATCGGCTTTGTGCGCCAGTACGGCCTGGACAAGGATTTCAAAATGAACATCGAGGCCAACCACGCCACCTTGGCGGGGCATACCTTCCAGCACGATCTGCGGGTCAGCGCCATGAACGGCATGCTGGGCTCCGTGGACGCCAACCAGGGGGACTATCTCCTGGGCTGGGACACCGACGAGTTCCCCTTTGACGTCTACGAAACCACCTTGTGCATGTACGAGGTTTTGAAGGCCGGGGGCCTGAAAAACGGAGGCTTCAACTTTGACGCCAAGACCCGCCGCCCCTCCTACACCCATGAGGACATGTTCCTCAGCTTCATTCTCGGCATGGACGCCTTTGCCTTGGGGCTCCTGAAGGCCGCCGCCATCATCGAGGACGGCCGCATCGACGGCTTTGTGAAGGACCGCTACAGCAGCTACGACAGCGAGCTGGGCCGCAAGATCCGCTCCGGCAAGGCCACCCTGAAGGAGCTGTCCGACATCGCGGTACAAAACGGCGCTCCCGCCTTGCCCGGCAGCGGCAAGCAGGAATGGCTGGAAAGCGTGATCAACTCCATCCTTTTCGGGTAAGAAGGAGGGCTCCTGATGGCCTATTTGCTAGGGATTGACATTGGCACCTCCGGCACCAAAACCGTGCTGTACCACCCCACAGGGGAAGCAGTGGCCTCCCACAGCGTGGAATACCCCCTGTATCAGCCCCAAAACGGCTGGGCGGAGCAGGACCCCCTGGACTGGTGGAACGCCGTGTGCGAAACCTGCCGGGCGGTAGTGGGCAAAAGCGGCGTGGAGCCCTCCCAGATCGGGGCCGTGGGCCTGTCCGGCCAGATGCACGGCCTGGTGATGCTGGACGAGGGGGGCGAGCCCCTGCGCAAGTCCATCATCTGGTGCGACCAGCGCACCGGGGCCCAGTGCGAGGAAATGACCCGGCTGGTGGGGGCGGAAAAGATGATCGACATCACCGCCAACCCGGCCATGACCGGCTTCACCGCCTCCAAAATCCTCTGGGTCCGGCAGCACGAGCCCGGCGTTTACGAGAAATGCCGGCACATTCTGCTGCCCAAGGACTACATCCGCTACAAGCTCACCGGGGAGCTGGCCACGGAGGTGTCCGACGCCTCGGGCATGCAGCTGCTGGATGTGAAGGACCGCAAGTGGTCCGACGAAATTCTGAGCCTTTTGCAAATCGACAGGGCCCTGCTGGGCCAGGTCTATGAATCCCCGGAGGTCACGGGGCAGGTGCACGCCCAGGCGGCCAGGCTCACGGGCCTGAAGGAGGGCACCCTGGTGGCGGGCGGCGCGGGAGACAACGCCGCCGCCGCCGTGGGCACCGGCACCGTATCCGACGGCCGGGCCTTTACCACCATCGGCACCTCCGGGGTGGTGTACGCCCATACCAGTTCCCCCATCATCGACCCCAAGGGCCGCATCCATACCTTCTGCTGCGCCGTACCCGGGGCCTGGCATGTGATGGGGGTGACCCAGGGAGCCGGGCTCTCCTTGCAGTGGTTCCGCAACCAGCTCTGCGGCGCGGAGATGGAAACCGCCAAGGGCCTGGGGGTGGACCCCTATGATCTGTTGAACCAGCAGGCGGCCCGGCTGCCCATCGGCTCCGAAAGGCTACTGTACCTCCCCTATCTCATGGGAGAGCGCACCCCCCATTTGGACCCCAACGCCCGGGGCGTGTTCTTCGGCCTCAGCAGCATCCACACCAAGGCCCACATGCTGCGGGCGGTGATGGAGGGCGTGGCCTTCTCCCTCAGGGACTGCCTGGAAATCATCCGCTCCGTGGGCATTTCCCCCCAGGAGATGCTGCTGTGCGGCGGCGGGGCCAAAAGCCCGGTCTGGAAGCAGATGCTGGCGGATTTGTTCCGCCTGCCCACCGCTACCCTGACCGGCAGCGAGGGCCCGGCTTTGGGCGTGGCCATTCTGGCAGGGGTGGCCTGCGGCGAGTACGCCTCCGTAAAGGAGGGCTGCGACGCGGTGATCCGCAAGGCAGGGGCAGGGAAGCCCCAGGCGGAAAACGGGCAGGCCTATGAGCCCTTCTACCGGCTGTACACCCAGCTGTACCCGGCGCTGAAGGAAAGCTACGAGGCCCTGGCAGGGCTGTAAGGAATTGTAAGGGCTCTACCTTTCCGAGGTTATACTGTAAACAGTGGGTCCAGGGCCTCAGGCCCTGGCGGGGTCCAGGGGTGGAACCCCTGGAAAACCGCCGGAAAATACACAACCCCCCCGCGCCCCCCGCACAGGCCACGCACTGGCCCGGGGCGCGGGTTGGGTGACTTTTTTTGGGGGGATGGGTGTG
>JARKQO010000020.1 GCA_029974855.1 Eubacteriales bacterium | reverse complement strand
CTCCTTTTTCTCATCTTGGTTTTTGGCCTGGCGCGATTAACTCATATCGCCACGATCCCGCGTCAGTCCTGCATTCGTCTCGCTCTCGTCCTATCCGATCTAGCTCTCACGCTGTTTCTCATCTTGGGTGACCCCCCATAGTGAAATGGGGTGAAATTGACCCCGCTCCGCCTTCCCCTGCCTACCGGTGCCCCAAAACTGGAGACTGCCCAATCTGTGGCCGCCCGTTCCGCCCTGCTCGAATATCCCACGTGTCGCACCTGGGGGCAGGGATAGCAACGAAGCCAGCCGCAATTTATATCGCTGGATTCTTTACTTCAATAGGCGCTGTGCTATAATAGGGCCAACAGGAGGAAGGGGATGTCTGAGCATAAAATCATTGGAGCGAGGAACGGGCGCGACATGACGAACTCTATCGTTAAGCGCTTCCCCAAGGGGTACATCATCCACAACGATGCCATGATGCAGAAAGAGACGCCCCGAGAATGCTGGATGATCGTTGATCACTGCGGTAAAAACGATGCCGGTCTTGAAATCTTCATCGCAGTGACTGGTCGATGCCAGAGGACAATGGCGGATGCCATCTCCGAACTGCGCTGGGTGCGAGACGGGATACATGACTAGCCCATCCAGCCCCGGCGAGTGACCACCAGGGACGAAACTGGGAAAAAAGAAGCCCCGGCGTGAACCGGGGCTTTCTCGTAAGAGCTCGCCACCCTGCCCAGGGAGAAGAAGGCCACTTCTTAACCTACTGGAACGCCCCGCCGGTCTCCTGCGTGATGGCCTCCCGGGGGATCAGCCCCAAGGCCTGCATGATCTTCGCGCGCGCCGGCGGGGGCGGGGCCATCTGCTCCCACCCCTGCGCCGGGCTGAAAAGAAACCCGGCCAACTTGGGCGCGTTCTGCCTGAATCGCCATTCCTGGAACATGTCCGCCCACCTGCCGGGGTTGGTCGCACGGCCGAAGCCCAGAGCCGAGGCCACCCCGCCCTCAATCGGCCCCATGGACGCATCCTGAAGGGCTTCCATGGCTGGTTGCCCCGCGAAGGTCCAGGACTGGCCCTTGGAGCCCTGCGAGGCCAACCCGAGGCTTTCCAGGATAGTCTTGAACTGCGCGAACTGTTCCGGGCTCATCCCCGCCCGCCACATGTCCATGGCCGCAGGCGATCCGCCCAATTCCTTGGCAACCTGCCCCGCGTAGTTCCCGGGTCCGCCGTTGGCGCTCGCCTTGAAGCCCCGGGAGGCTTGCAGGATGCGCGCGGCAAGGGCATCATCCCAGGATTGCGGGAACAGGTCCGCGAGGGTGTTCTTCCAGCCCTCGACCATGCTGGAGGCCGCAGGGACCGGCGCAGCGGGGTTGAAGAGCATCCCGGGGCCTTTCCAGGCCGCATCGGGGGGCAGCTTGCGCACCTTGTTGAGCGTGCTGTCCCAGAACTCGCGGATCGGCCCGGAGGCCTCAGCAAAGGTCCGGTTGGCTTGGGCGTAGCCGGGCACGTTGGCGTCCAGGAAGCCCACCAGGTCCGATTTGACCCCCATAAGCGCGGCCTTCGCCTGGGCTTCGTTCTCCCCGAGGCCCTGGATAAGGGCGTCAATGCCCTGCTTCGCCCCTTGGAGCGCTTCCGCCGTGTTCTTGGGCTTGCCGTCGAACATGAGTTGCGCCTTGGCCTTCTCCAGCAGGCTCCGGATAACCTCGGGAGTGTCCTGGCTGGCGATTTGGGCGTCGATGCTCCGCACCAGAGGCGAGGCGTCAAACGCGCCGCCATTCACCGTTGCTGCGGCGGGTTGGGCCAGGTGGCCCGCGTTGGCCTCCAGGGGGAGCGTGGCAGGGTCAGCCCATGCGCTGCCTGTCCACACGTTGCCCGATTGCGAGGGGGCGACGGGCCGGGGCGGGGTCTCGGGCCGTGCAAAGGCCATCTCGTAC
>JARKQO010000529.1 GCA_029974855.1 Eubacteriales bacterium | reverse complement strand
CCCCCAGCACCTCGTAGGCGTCGGTGATAAACACAAAGGCCCCCTCGTCCACCTGCCGCACGATGATCTTCAGCTGGCCCACCTCCTGGGCGCTGACGATGCACAGCAGCACCGGGCGGTTTTTCCCGCTGTAGCCCCCCTGGGCGCTGAGCACCGTAACGCCCCTTTCCAGCTTGTCCATCAACTCCTTCTTCACCTGTTCATGGGCCAAGGAGATGATGTAACAGGCTTTTTGTTTGGTAAAGCCCTCCATCACCACGTCGATGAGCTTGGTGGTGACGAAGATGGACACCAGCGCGTACAGGGCGTATTCCACCTGGATGAAAAACCCCGCCATCAGCACCACGCAAAAGTCGATGAACAGCAAAAACGCGCCGATGGAAATATGCTGGAAGTGGGCATGGACCATCCGGGCCACCATGTCGCTGCCGCCGGTGGTGGCCCCGGCCCGCAAAATCATCCCCAGCCCCACCCCCAGCAGCACCCCGCCGAAAACGCAGGCCAAAAAGGGATCCCGGGTGATCACAGGCACAGGCACCACGTCGATGAGCACGGAAAACAGCACCGTGGCCACCAAGGAGCGGAAGGCGAACACCCTGCCCATGGTACGGTAGCCCACCACAAACAGGGGGATGTTCATCAGCAGGCTGGTGAAGCCCACCGGAGCCCCGAAGATATAGTGCAGCACCGTGGCGATGCCCGTTACGCCCCCCGGGGCGATGGAGTTGGGCACCAGAAACATGGGGTAGGAAAGAGCGCCCAGCAGGCAGCCCACGGCGATTTGCGCATAGGCGATCACCTGCTCGTTTCCAACAGGTTGGCGGGGTTTCCTCATAGGGGGGTCCTCCTTTTGTGGCCTTGCTTGCGGTTTGCCTCCCCGCTCCCGGGCGATCCCGGGGAAGCGGCTTATCCGCTCCCCCGGGGGTTGGCTGATGTACCCTACATCAAGTCTCTCATCGCCAGGGACACCCCCAGCGCCCGGTTCACCTGGTCCATCAACTCCGGGGATACGCTGCCCAGCAGGCGGATGAGCCGGGTTTTCTCCAAGGTTCGCACCTGCTCGGTCAGCACCATGGAATCCCGCCACAGACCCCCCTGGCCCGCGGGCACCGGCACATGGGTGGGCATGGCGGGCCGCTTGGGCTGGGCGGTCAGCGCCGCTATGATCACCGTGGTGCCGTGTTGGTTCCCCATATCGTTTTGAATAATCAGCACCGGCCGCACCCCGCCCTGCTCGCTGCCTACCACAGGGTCCAGATTGGCCATATAAATCTCGCCTCGCTTCATTGTGCTTCACGCTCCGAGGCGGCAAAAACCGCCTTTCTCGGCGGCCTTGAAATGGCGTCCCCCTTCTCGTACCAATTAGTATAACATGCTTTTGGGCAAAGCAACAGGTTTTCCTGCGCCATGGCTCAAGGCCACCCTTCCCATGCTATGTTCCCCCATGGCTTGTGTGCCCTGGGGCCGCCGCCTCCCATATCTTGCTCTTGCAAAAGGGAACTGCTGTTTGTATAATGATTGGGAACGAATGTTCGATATCTCCCCAAAGGCAGGTGGCCCCCCATGCCCCGCAAGCTGATCCTCCACGCGGATCTGAACAACTTCTACGCCTCGGTGGCCTGCCTGAACCGGCCGGCCCTGCGGGAGGTTCCCCTGGCGGTCTGCGGCGATCCCTCCTTGCGCCACGGCATCGTGCTGGCCAAGAACATGGCGGCCAAGCGCAAAGGGGTGAAAACCGGCCAGGTGATCTGGCAGGCCCGGCAGCTCTGCCCTGACCTCCAAACCATTCCCCCTTCCCTGGAGAGCATTTTGGACTACAGCCGCCGGGTCCGGGGCATCTTTGGCCGCTATACGGACCATGTGCAGCCCTTTGGCACCGACGAGGCCTGGCTGGACATCAGCGGCCCCGGCATGGACTACGACCAGGGGCTGGGC
>JARKQO010000513.1 GCA_029974855.1 Eubacteriales bacterium | reverse complement strand
CAAACCCCTTTCCGCTATTAAAGGCTGAAAAGAAAAACTATGGCCTGAAAAACCCCTTAGAAAGGCCCCTGCCAAAGGCCGCTCCCTATTGTGCCATAAAGGGCGGCGCCGCGCAAGAGAAGCCTTCAAAAAACCTGCCGGGCCCTGTGGTCCAGCCACCTTTTGGCAGCTTCCAGCAAGGCCCCCTTTTCGTTTTTCACTTCCCCTTCCGCCACGGCCTGCCACAGCCCCGTGAGCAAGGGGCTCATATGGGAAAGGGGCAGCTCCGCCCTCTGGCACAGGGGCTTCACGTCATGCCCATGCACCGCCAGCTCCCGAAGGGAAAAAGGCGCGCCCTTCTCCAGCAGCCCGTCCCGCAGCGCTTGGGCCCTTTCCCGGGCCCCCCGCTTCTCCAGGGCCCCCAAGGCCTCCACCACAAAATCCAACGCGTCAAGGCCCCCGTGCACGGCCTCAAAGGGAGAAAGGCCTTCCTCCGCTCCCCGGGCCAGCAGGCCGATGAGCTTCGCCGCGCTTTCCTGCTCCTTTACGGAAAAGCGGAGCCTTTGCAGTGCTTGCCGCACCCGCTCCGGGTCCTCCCGCCAAAACAGCAGCGCCAGCCGGGCCCCCTGGGGCGGCAGGCCCCGGGGCGGAGCCCAACCCTCCAGGGCCTTGGCCGCCGCCGGGTCATAGCCCAGCCCGCCGAACAGGTAGGGCCAGGCCCCGATCTCCTGAATGGTATCCAGCCCGCTCCCGGTGGCGGGCACGGCCCGCCGGAGCATGGGATACCGGAAATCCGCCATCAGCACCTTGCCCAGCTCGTCCCGGAGCCGCTCCGGGGCGATGTCCCCCAGCAGCGGCGCATGCCTGGCCGCGGAGGCCAGCAGGCTGTCCGTGGGCCTCAGCCCTAGTTCCGCCTGGAACCGGGCCGCCCGCAAAAGGCGAAGCCCGTCATCCTTCAGCACCTGATCCGGGTTTTCCGTAACGGTATGCAAAACCCCCCGGCTCAGGTGCTCCAGACCCCCGGTGGGGTCCTCCACCGGGCCCAAGCCCTGGGGATCGCACCGCCGGTACAGGGCGTTCACGGAAAAATCCCGCCGCAGGGCGTCCACGGCCAGGTCCTTGGCAAAGCGCACCTTGTCGGGCCTGTGGCCGCAGCGGTAGCTGTCCTCCCGTAAGGTGGTGTACTCCGCCATATGCCTGCCCTGGGCATCCTGCACATGGAGCTCCACCGTGCCAAAATTGGCGGCCCTCAGCTCTGCCCGGACGCCGGTGCCCTCGCACAGGGCGCAGACCTCCAGGGGCATGGCGGGGCCGCACATGTCCATATCGCTCACCGGCATGCCCA